>CAJMSO010000311.1 GCA_905216075.1 uncultured bacterium
CCCGGAGGTCGTAGGTTCAAATCCTGCCCCCGCGACCAAGAACTTGCAGCTCGTCGGCCTAGCCGGCGAGCTTTTTTGTTATTTCGGGACCGTGTTTTCGGTTCAATTCTCGGCCTCTCAATCAAAGATCTCGATCTGTAACATCTAGACCCGATTTGGGCGGCTAGGTGTTACAGATTGAGATAAACCGGCGGGCCGCCCTGCCCCATCCACCTGCCGCTACCTGCTGTCCGCCGATTTCCGTTGCGCTGTTGTATTCCCATGCCATATCCTCTAGACAACTACGCGGCATCATCGCCGCCGCGCCTACAAGAGAGGAATGTCCATGACCGCACCTGCATCCAAGCTGCTTCAGCCCATTACGGTTGGCCCCCTTGAGCTCAAGAACCGCATTATGTTTCCGCCGCTGACCACCGGCTACGAGGAGCGTGACGGTTCCATCGGCGAGCGCAGCCTGGCTTTTTACGAGCGCTTGGCCCGTGGCGGCGTGAGTTACATCGTCATCGGCGACGTTGCTCCCGTCATGACCGCAAGCCCCACGCCCAAGCTGGCGACCGACGCCCAAATCCCCACGTTTAAGGCCCTGGCCGATGCCGTCCACAAGCACGGCGCCAAGGTCGCGCTGCAGCTGTTCCACCCCGAGTACGACGTGCCCGGTGTCGGCCGCATGGTCATGGGATCCATGGCCGCCGCCAAGGCCGCGCAGGAGGCCAAGGCCGCCGGCGACGAGGAGACCTTTGCCGCCAAGATGGCCGAGTCCAACGAGATCCGCAACCAGGCCTACGCCAAGCTGCACCACGACATGCAGCACTTTGTGAACGAGGCGAGTGTGGAGCAGCTCACCCAGATCAAGGAGGCTATCGCCGCCTCGGCCGCTCGCGCGCAGCAGGCCGGCATCGACGCCATCGAGGTCCACGGCGACCGCCTGGTAGGTTCGCTGTGCTCGGCCATCCTCAACCAGCGCACCGACGAGTACGGCGGCTCGTTCGAGAACCGCGTTCGCTACGCGCTGGAGGTCGTCGCTGCCATTAAGGAAGCCGCGCCGCAGCTGATGGTGGAGTACAAGCTCCCCGTGATCATGGAGAACCCCGACGGCACGCCGCGCGGCAAGGGTGGCCTGCAGCCCGACGAGGCCTGCGAGTTCGCCAAGCTGCTCGAGGGCGCGGGCATCGATATGATTCAGGTCGCACAGGCCAACCACACCGGCAACATGGGCGACACCATTCCGCCCATGGGCGCCATGCCCTACAACTGGACGCTGCCCGTGGCCGAGCGCGTCAAGGCCCTGGTCTCCGTGCCGGTGGCAACCGTCGGCCGCGTTGTCTCGGTTGAGGCCGGCGAGAAGATTCTGGAAGACGGCTCCGCCGATATCATCGCTTATGGCCGCTCGCTCATGTGCGACCCCGACATTGCGCTGAAGGCCGCCACGGGTGAGCCCATCCGCGAGTGCCTCAACTGCAACAAGGGCTGCGTCGACGCGATTCAAAATCGCAAGTACATCTCGTGCGTGCTCAATGCCGAGAACGGCGACGAGGCGACCATCGCCATTAAGCCGGGCGAGGGCGACAAGAAGATCGCCGTGGTGGGCGGCGGTATTGCCGGCCTGGAGGCCGCGCGCGTGGCGGCCAAGCGCGGTTACGACGTGACCGTCTACGAGGCGAGCGATCATCTGGGCGGCCAGATTGTGCTGGCGGCTGCGCCTCCGCGCAAGGACGAGATCATGCGCTCGGTCGAGTACTACGAGAAGATTCTGCCTGGCCTGGGCGTGAAGGTTGAGCTCAACCACGTCGCTAGCCCCGCGGACCTCAACGCCGCCGACGCCGCGATTGTGGCTGTGGGCGCACACGACGTGATCATCCCCGTTCCGGGTGCCGACTCGGAGAAGGTCGTCTCGAGCTGGGACGTGCTGGCCGGCAAGGCGGAGATCAACGGCCGCGTCGCTGTCATTGGCGGTGGCCTGGTGGGCACCGAGACTGCCGAGTACCTGCTGCAGCACGGCTGCGAGGTAGCGATCGTGGAGATGCTCGACAAGATTGCCGCGGGCGAGTCCGAGACCATTCTGCCGCTGATTATGAGCGACTTTGCCGAGCACAACGTGGAGCAGCATGTTAAGACCCGCCTGGCCGCTATTACCGACGAGGGCGTGGAGGCTGTTCACACTACCGAGGATGGCGCCGAGGAGCCGGTGAAGATCGCCTGCGATTACGTGGTGATGGCCGTGGGCTCCAAGGCCAACGCGTTTGACCTGGATGGCGTGACGGTGCCCGTGACCTGCGTGGGCGACTGCTCGGGTGAGCGCACCGCCGACATTGCGAGCGCCATTCGCACGGCGTATCACGCGGCCAACGAGCTGTAG
>CAJMSO010000312.1 GCA_905216075.1 uncultured bacterium
AAGAAGCTTGGCGCATTTGCCGCCACGGGTGCTATGGCGCTCGCCCTCGCTCTGACGGGCTGCGGCTCGTCCAACGCCACCTCTGGTTCTGATGCCAGTTCCAGCAGCTCTGACGACGCTAAGGTCGAGAAGGTCGACGGCTCCAAGGAGTACGCGCTCGTCAAGGACGGTACGCTGACCGTCGGCACCTCTGCCGAGTACGCTCCGTTTGAGTACAAGGATGACAACGGCGATTATCAGGGCTTTGACCTTGAGCTCATCAAGGCTATCGGCGACAAGCTGGGCCTGGATGTCGAGTATGTCAACAATGACTTTGACACGCTGGTTCCGGGCGTCGCTTCGGGCGCCAAATATGACGTCTCCATCGCGGCTATCACCGATACGCCCGAGCGTGAGAAGGAAGTCACTTTCTCCGATTCCTACTACATGGACGATCAGGCTATCGTGACCAAGGTCGATAACACCGACATCACGGCCGACAACTACAGCGAGAAGCTCAACAGCGCCGACGCTACCATCATCGTCCAGTCTGGCTCGACCGCCGAGGCCTTTGCCCAGGAGAACTTCCCCAAGGCCAAGATTGTCCCCTACAAGGACGCCACCGAGTGCTTCAGCGCCCTGCAGTCCGATAAGGGCGACGCCGTAGTCACCAACCGCTCCGTTGCCAGCCAGCTGACCGCCGAGCAGTTCAACACCTGCCAGACCATCAAGCAGGTCAGCACCGGCGAGGAGTACGCTATCGCCATCAACCAGGGCAACACCAAGCTCAAGGACGACATCAACCAGGCCATCAAGGACCTGACTGACGACGGTACCGTCGACGCCCTCATGGCTAAGTACAACATCAAGTAAATAGATGCTTGATTGCGCGTAGGCCCTTTCCGTTTTGCGGAGAGGGCCTTTGCGCTTCTCTCGACGGAGAGCGCTTCCGTCTCGTTTTGCCGGCAACTTCTACGATAGGAGCCACCTTGTCTCGATTGAACGAAGGGGCCATGGGTCGGCGTTTTCCGCTGCCCTCGATGCTCCAAAAACTAGCCTGCGCCCTAGCTGTGGCGCTCGCTTTGTTGTGCGCGGGGACAGCCGCGCCTTCGACCGCCCAGGCGCTTGAGACCGCAAAGATTACCGCCCGACCCAACACCGGTTCGGGCAGCGCTGTGGTCGGCGGCACCGAGACGCGCATTACCTGGGAAGTTCAGGCCGATGCCGACGAGGAGCTGAGCGGTCTTTCTCTGACGTTTGTCGACGGCACAACGTTTGGTACCGATGACACGCGATTGACGATGCTCTCAGGCGAGGACCTCATGGATCGTACGCCCATGAAGCCCACGTGCAAGGCTGACGGCCAGACGCTCAAGATTGACTTTGGCGAGACGGCGCCTGCCGGCGGCTTTTTCCGTGTCGAGGTTTACGGCGTGACGTTCCCCGTCGAGGGCGGCGATGAGGCCTTTAGCGGAACCTATACGCTCGCCGACGGTTCGACCAAGAAGATTTCCAAGATTCCTTCCGTCGAGATTAAGGGCGTGACGGCGTTCGATAACTTCCTGGCCGACCTTAAGGAACAGCCGTGGGTCGAGGCATGGAATTCCAACATGTTCCTTCGCCTGTTCCTGAACCCGGTCATTTTGGTCCAGAGCCTGCCGATCGTCTTCAAGGGCTTCCTTATGTCGCTCTCGATCGTGCTCGTGGCGTTTCCGCTGGCGATCCCCTTTGGCTTTGCCCTGTCGCTTATGCGCATATCCAAATCGCGCATCCTGCGTTGCCTTGCCGGTATCTACGTGAATGTCATCCGCGGTACGCCGGCGTTCCTGCAGATCTATATTGCATTCTTTGGCCTGCCGCTTGCCGGCGTCAAGGTGGACGACTATGTCTTGGGCGTTATCGTCATGGCCATGAACTCGTCCGCCTACCTGTGCGAGATCTTCCGCGCCGGTATTCAGTCGATCCCCAAGGGCCAAAACGAGGCTGCTCGCTCGCTGGGCATGAATGCCTTCCAGACGCTGCTCTACGTTATGATTCCGCAGACGTTCCGCAATGTCCTGCCTACGCTGACCAGCGAGTTTATCCTGCTCTACAAGGATACGTCGCTGCTCGCCGCCGTGGGCGTGGTCGAGATCGTCATGAACGCCCGCACCATCGTGGCAACGACGGGTTCCATTACGCCGTATGTGGTTGCCGCCCTGTTCTATCTGGTCATTACCCTGCCGCTTGCGCGCTTGGTGAGCGGTCTTGAGGCGAGGCTGCTGGGTACGGCCGAAACCAAAAAGAAGCGTCCCACCAAGAGCGCCGGACAGGTTGTCGCGACGCCCGCCGACCATATCGCCGGTCTGTAAGGAGGT
>CAJMSO010000313.1 GCA_905216075.1 uncultured bacterium
CCGGCGGGCACGTGCACCCCTGGCTCATCTCCTTAAAGTGGTTCTTTACGATACGGTCCTCGAGCGAGTGATACGAGATGACGCAAATACGCCCACCCGGGTTGAGCCACCTGGTGGCAGCGTCAAGCCCTCTCTCGAGCACATCGAGCTCGTGGTTGACCTCGATGCGAATGGCCTGGAAGCTCTTCTTGGCCGGGTGCCCACCATGCCGACGAGCGGCAGCCGGAATGCCAGCCTTGATGATCTCGACAAATTGGCCTGTAGTTTCGATCGGTTCTTGCTCGCGACGGCGCACAATCTCGCGCGCAATCTGCGAGGCGAACTTCTCTTCGCCGTAGACGCGTAGAATCCGGGCGAGGTCGTGTTCGTTATAGGTGTTGATGACCTCAGCTGCGTTTAAGGTGTTATTACCCGGATCCATCCGCATGTCCAATGGGGCGTCCTCGTTATACGAAAAGCCCCTGCCAGGGATATCGAGTTGCGGTGACGAAACGCCCAAATCGAACAGGAAGCCATCGACCCCGGGCACCTCGGCCGAGCAAAGCAGCTCGTCCAAGTCGCCGAAGTTGCCCCTCAGCAGCTGGTGCGGGACGCCGGGAACCTCGCGGTCCAGACGGGCACCAGCGGCCTCGAGGGCCATGTCGTCCTGATCGACGCCGAGCAAAAGGCCCGTCTCCCCCACCTGCGCGGCCATCTTTACCGAATGACCGGCACCGCCAAGGGTGCAATCGCAGACAACGGAGCCGCTCTTTAGCCGCAGCGACTCAAGCACTTCGCCGAGCATGACAGGTTCATGCCGATATTCTTGTGTCAAGATCCCACGCTCCATCCGTTACTCGTGCCTTGCCCTTACGAGAAGAAGAGGTCAAGCAAAGCCTCGTCGTCATCGTCCTCATCGGCCGCGGCGCGGTCCCAAACCTCAAGGTGGTCGTAGTTGCCCACAACCGTGACCTCGCGGTCAAGGTTCGCCTGCTTGCGGAGAGACTCAGAAAGACCGATACGACCGGCGCTGTCCACGTCCATCGACGTGGTGCGCTTGTTGATCGCCCTCATGAGCTTCTGGTCGTTAATGTCACGCGGGTTAAAACCCTCGTGGCCCTCACGACCCGCGAAGAGTCCTTCGACCCACTTATCGAAGGCCTCGGCAGAGAACACGTACAGAGCATCGACATCCAGGGCTTTGAACACGCGAACGTGCTCTCCAAGCTCCTCGCGAAGGGGTGCAGGCAGGGACAGACGACCTTTTGCATCGAGATTGCGCTCGTATGCACCAGTCATTCCCATGTGCGCCCTCCCCTCGGTTACTCAGATGGCACGTACGCGGGGAACCACCCCGCCTGTCGACGTCATTAATAATATGGGGAATCGCCCCATTTTTCAACACCTTTCCCCACCCCTTTCCCCACTCCGCCCCACCACTCCACCCGCCATATATTGCAAAACACCCCCAAGCATATGTTCGAAAACACAATATGTTGTGTTTAACGCAAAGGCGGGATGCCACCTGTAGCACCCCGCCTTTCAACCTCAACCTTCAAGTTGACCTTGAGGCGATTTTTATGTCCCTTTACATGCCGTTCACATCGCCCCCAAACTCTCCCACGCGCGGCATGTGCACCCCGCCGTGCCATTGGCCGGTGGCGCAAAATGGGACGGACCCCCGATTGCCAAAACGTGCGCAACAGCACGTTCCAGCAATCGGGGGTCCGTCCTCGGATAGCATGTAATCGCAGCTCAGCAGCGTATTAGCGATGTGCCAGCGGGTGGGCCGCCAGGTAAACCTCAGTCAGCTGCGTACGATCGACATGCGTGTAGACCTGCGTCGTCGATATATCGGCGTGTCCCAAGATCTCCTGCAGCACGCGAAGGTCCGCGCCGCCCGCGAGCATATGGGTGGCAAAGGAGTGGCGCAACGTGTGCGGATGGAGTCCCACCAACCCCACCTGGCGTCCGTAGCGCTCGCATATGACGTGAACACCCTGACGCGACAGACGCCCGCCGTTCTTGTTTAAAAAGACCGCCGGCGTCTCTGTCCCACGAGCATGAGCCGCCAGAAGTCGGCGCCCATCACATATATAGTGCGTCAGGGCACGCGCCGCGCTTCCCACCAAAGGGACCAGACGCTCCTTGGAGCCCTTGCCGCGAACCAGCACAAAGCCGTCATCGGCATGGATATCACTCACATCGAGCCCCACCAGCTCGCTCACGCGCAGGCCGCACCCATACAGCACTTCCAAGATAGCGCGATCGCGCAGACCCATCTCACCATCCGGAAAATCCTGGTCGAGCAATGCCGAAACATCCTCCACCGAAAGGCACTCCGGCAGGCGCTC
>CAJMSO010000314.1 GCA_905216075.1 uncultured bacterium
CGCGGGATTGGGCCTTCCCATGCGCGCGGCATTTGCAGAAGACGCACCCACATCGGCGGCCACCCTCGACAAGTTCGTCATTCGCCTTCGCCCCGCGGGCTATTTTCGCACCGCGAGCGTCAACGAAGACGGCAACGTCATCGGCAACGTCTGCCACCTGTTTAATGACGGCACGTCCAGCAAGCTCATCCTTGAGCACGTAGAGACCGATACAGATAATAGAAATTGGTATGCCATCCGCACCCTGCTCAATTTCGAAGAGCACAAGAAGACGGGCTACAGCATTTGGTCGGTCGATGGCGACTCGGACAAAGATGGAAAGGTCATCCACGTATGGAGTGGCGAGCATGACGGCAAGGCCAGCCGCTCTTTTGCGTTCGACCGCCAGTCAAACGGAACCTACATCATCCGAGACCGCACAAACGAGAAAAAAGACATTAATTACCTGGCCATAGAAAAGGACGGCAAAGACCAGGACAACAATAAGATCTGCCATAAGAGTAAGAGCATTCCGTGGGAGCTCGAGCTTGTCGGCTACGACAAGGGCGAGATCAATACCACGGTTAGAAGTATCGACTGGATCACGTATAGCAGCTACGTCGACGGACCATGCTGGATGAAATACGTCGACGGCAACAAATACCTCGACGAGCTGAGCATCCCGGGCACGCATGATTCGAGCACCTGCAGCGTCGACAACGACACCGAGCCCCAAACCTCGCTTGCAAAGTGCCAGCAGGATTACATCCCCACGCAGTTGCTCGAAGGCATTCGCTATTTTGATATCCGACTTGGAAAGAACAACGATAAAGGCGACCCCGGCATCGACCATGGAATATGCTACCTGCTCAAAAAAGACGGGGGCTTTATACATCTCTCCGATGTCATCGGTTACTTCAAAACATTTTTGAACGAACACCCGTCAGAAGCGCTCATCATGCTGGTGTCACGAGGCAACGACGAGGCTACCGACGAAAGTGTTACGACGGCTTTTGCCAATGTTATGGGCAATAACTCCGATCTGTTCTATACGTCGAGCCATGTCCCCACACTGAACGAGGTGCGCGGAAAGATCGTCCTGCTGCGTCGATTTAAACTCGCCGGCGACAGCGTAGACGGCCACACGTGGGGCCTCGACCTCACCGAATGGGATGACAAGATCAAGGCGCATTCCGGAAAGTCCATGTGCCTCGTCCAAGACGCGCGAGGCTTTGAGGCTACGGGCAATACAGGCGACAAAGAGCCCTATTGCACCAAGGTATATGCCCAAGACCATTACAGCTGCACGGGATCCAGTAAGATCGACTGGGTCGATATGGCCTTGAAGGCAGCGACCGAACTCAAACGTAACTCCGTAGATGTCCCTGCCGCGGACGGGACAACGGCGCAGGCAACGGAGCGCTGCTGGTTTATCAACTACACGAGCTGCACGCAAAACAACCCTTTTACCGCAGCGCGAGTGGTCGACGAGCACCTGTACAAGAGCTCGTATATAAACAATACCGGAGTTGAGGGCACAAAAGAGGACTGCAGTAAGCACATTGGCATCATCGCATCCGACTTTGTTGACGCGGCACTGGCACGGAGCATCTACCAGCGCAATTACAACGATGCGCAGCACAAGCAAACCGTTTCGTGCTATCTCCCGACCCGCATGCGCATGACGTACGGCGACTCGCTGAGCGATGCCTCACTCCAGGATGGCAAGACCGTTGGCGCGGGTCATTTCCGCCTTGTCGACAGCAGCAACGTACTCAACGTGGCGGCTTCGGGCCATACGTTTGTCATCGAATACGTTGATGTCGATGCCCTGGGCAATGAGACCGTTACGGAGCTGCAGGGTCCAGTGCCCATCGATATCGATCCACGCGCGCTGACGCCCCATTTTGAGGGACTCGAAGGCCTTAAGGCCGGCGAAGACGTGCGCGCCAAGATTGCGGCATCACTCGAGGGCAAGCTCGAAACCGATGCCTGCACGGCCCAGCTCGAGTTTGTGCACGACGCGGACGGCGCTCCGGGCACGGCAATGGCCGAGGGCGAAACATTTGCCGCAGGGACGTACTGGGTGCGCGTGAACGGTCTCTTGGGCGACGCGGCGCAAAACTACACGCTTGCCACCGACGGAGCCGCAAGCTTTACTGTGACGACTTCGGGCAACGCGGGCGACACCGGCAACGGTACCGGCGGTGGCAACGGCAACGATGCCAACACGGACAGCGCCGACAAGAATGGCAAGGGCAACAAGGGCAAGAGCTCGGGCGGAAAGCTCGCCGGCACGGGCGACGGCTCTGGCATCGCCGCCGGGCTCGCCGCTGCCGCC
>CAJMSO010000315.1 GCA_905216075.1 uncultured bacterium
ATCCGTGGGGCTCGAGAACGGCAGCTTGGGAATGATGACGCAGCGCAGTGTCTCGCCGCTGGCGTCGAATCCCTCCCAGAAGGCCTTAAGAGCAAAAAGCGACGAGGTCGGCTCGTTGATAAACCGGTCGCGCAGGCGACGAGGAGATGAGTTGCGCTGCTGGCAGTTGAGCTCCAGACCCGCACGGGCCATCTTGGGCTCAACGCGGGCGTACAGGTCTTCCATGTCGCGCCGATTGGTAAACAGTGTGAGCACCGATCCGCCCATGGCAAGATGGGCGTCGACCAGCACGCGCTCGAGCGCCGTAAGATAGCTCTCACGATCGCGCGGATCGGGTATATCGCCCGCAACGACTACAGCCATGTTCGAATCAAAGTCGTAGCTCGAGTCCAAGTGCAGCGATGAGGATGTCGAAGCACCGATGCGATCGAGGCCGACCGCGTGGTTAAAGTGTTCAAAGCTTTTGGACACCGTCATGGTCGCCGAGGCAAAGATAGCCGTGTGAACCTCGGGCAGCCACTCGGTTGCCAAGGCCTCGCCAATGTCGATGCGCTCTGCGGTCATTGACTCTCCGCCGGCACGCAACCTGCGATTGACCTGCAGCGAATACACGTAGTGTTCATCGGTGCCGTCGATGATGAGTTTGAGGTTCTCGGCCAGCTCGTGCAGGCGGCGCGAGATATCGCCCAGGTCGACAACAACCTCGGGCTTGTCGGCGGCGACAGCCTGCACCAGCGCGTCGACGCTCTTGTCAGCTTGTTCCAATGCATCGATGGCAGCGTAGGCCGACTGTAAGAAATCATGCCAGTCGTCAGATTCGCGCAGCTCGGGGCCAATCCATAGATTGGCATTGTCATAACCCCCACGGGCACGGCGGCCGAGCTCGCGAACGCCATCGAACACGTCGGCGATTGCCATGCTCGCGCGCGCAACCGTCGACGTCGCCTTGGCAGTAAGGCCCAGATAGAGCGTAGAGCCCTCGGAGGTTGCCAAATCACGGGAAACCTGGCTTAGCGCACCGGTGCTCGAGCCACCCAGGCGCTCAAACAGAACGCGTGATTCGTCCGCCGACACCACGCGCGCCCACTGACGGCGCGCCTCGCGCTCGATGGAATGGGCCTCGTCGATTACCCAATGACGAATCGGAGGCAAAATCCTGCCCTCGGCCGCGACATTGCGGAACAGCAGGGAATGGTTGGTGACCACCACGTCGGCATGCGCTGCACGACGGCGAGCGCCGTGGACCAAACATTTATCAGGGAAAAACGGGCAGAGGCGACGAGCACACTCGCGCGAAGCCGTCGTAAAGTCGGGGCGGTTGACACTGCGCCCCCGAATGCCGAGAGAGTGGAGGTCGCCATCGGCTGATTGGCAGACGTACGCCATAATGACCGCGACCGCCGTGAGGGTGTCCGCCGGATCGCGCTTGGTGGTAATCTCGACCTGGCCGCGGCTCATGCGCTCAAGCTTGCGCAGGCACGGATAGTGGTCATAGCCCTTGAGAGCGCAAAATGACAGGCCACCGTCCAGTTGCTCGGCAAGTTTTGGCAGCTCGTGGTACATGAGCTGGTCGGCAAGATTGTTCGATTTGGTCGCAATACCAACCGTGATGTTGTTACGGCGTGCCGCCTCGGCAAAAGGCACCAGATAGGCCATCGATTTGCCGACGCCCGTGCCCGCCTCAATTACACGATGAGTGCCCGTGACCAGCGCATCGCGGACCTCGAGCGCCATCGCGATCTGCTCATCACGCGGCTCGTAGGTGGGATACATGCGATTGACCAGGCCACCTGGCGCATAGTCTGCCTCAATCTCCTCACGACTCGGCATCTTGAGGACCGGCAGTTCGTCAGCGTCCACCCGATCGTCGGCGCGGTCGGCCTTGAGGACGTCAGCACGAACGACGCTGAGAGAGAAGATAGAACCAGGGTTCTGCCCTGCCAAGAATGAGAAGATAGGACGATAGGACCAAGGCACGTCCGGATGCATGTCGGCTAGGCGCGCCATAAGGCCCTGAGGCAAGTCGGTGAGCGCCACGAGCAACACGCGCCATACGCCACACAGGGCGTCGACGTCGGCATTGGCACGGTGTGATACCGAGTCACAGCCAAACAGATCGGCCATAAAAGACAGCTTGTGCGAGGCCAGGCGCGGAAGCGCGATGCGCGACAGCGCCAGCGAATCGATCCAGATATCGCTCACGTTGACGCCGCCTTTGACCGACTCGATAAACGAGCGGTCGAACGTGGCGTTATGTGCGATCACCGGGCAACCACCGACAAAATCGGCAAGAGCGGCGACGGCCTCAACGGCC
>CAJMSO010000316.1 GCA_905216075.1 uncultured bacterium
GGTGGGCCGTCAGGGGTTCGAACCCTGGACCTTGGGATTAAAAGTCCCCTGCTCTGCCAGCTGAGCTAACGGCCCGCGGGTGGCATTGTACCACGGTCTGGGACTATTCCCAACTCCATTGGCCGTTCTGGAAAATCACAACTTCACGTCCATCAGGCGTAATGCCCGTAATATCGATGTCGTCCGTGCCGATCATAAAATCGACGTGCGTGCTCGAGACGTTAACGCCATGCTCCAGGAGCTCCTCCTTGGACATGTCATACCCACCCTCGATGCATTCGGGGAAACCGACACCTAGCGCGAGATGGCAGCTAGCGTTCTCGTCATAGAGCGTATCGTAGAACAGAACACCACTTTCGCGGATCGGCGTGTTCTTGGAAATGAGCGCGACCTCTCCCAGGTGAGCAGCGCCCTCGTCAGTATCGATGATACTTGCGAGCGTTGCCTTGCCCACGCGGGCATCGTAGTCCACCACGCGGCCGCCCTCGAATTTAATCCAAAAATCGTCGACCTTATTGCCGTGGTGGATGAGCGGCATGGCCGAGTACACGATACCGTCGGCGCGCATGCGATCGGGCGAAGTGAAGACTTCCTCGGTGGGAATGTTGGGGAAGAAGGGGTGCCCATCGGGCGTCTTGCCCTTGCCGCCGGCCCACTCGTGACCCTTCGTCATGCCAATCATCAGATCGGTTCCATTTGCCGCGGTGTAATGCAGGCAGTCGAAACGATTGTCGTTCAGGAAACGCAGGTTCTTTTCGAATGCGGCGTCATGGAGCTCCCAGTCGCTCTCTGGGTCCTGGCCATCGGCGCGAGCGGTGTGCAGAATCGCATTCCACAGCTTATAGATTGCAACCTCATCGGCGTCTCCCGGGAACACCTCGCGCGCCCAAGCCACGACCGGAGCGCCGGCGATGCACCACGGATTGATGTTGTAATCCAGTCCACGGCGGAAAACTTTGCACTGCGTGTTCCTTGCCTTAGAAGCTGCAGCGGGCTTGGCGGGATCGATGCCCTTGAGGGCGGCAGGGTCCGCACCCTCGATAAAGATAAAGCAGGCACCGTCCTGGGCCAGGGAATCCAGCTGCAGGCGCTTCCACTCGGGCGTCTGCTCAAAATAGCTTTTCTCGACATGCTCGTACGTGAGCCTCGTCACGGCATCATCGGCCCAAATGACCGTCACGTGGCCGGCGCCGGCAGCATAGGCCTCCGCGACCACCACGCGCGCAAACGGCGCGCACTCGACCGGAGACTGAACGACGACCTCCTGGCCGGGCTTGACGTTTACGCCCTTGCGGACGACCAGGCGCGCGTAGTTTTTAATCTTGGGCTCCAGGGCCTTCATGCCCTCCAGAGCCTCTTCGACCGTCAGGGCAGCTCGAATCATGTGCCACTCCATCTATCTATAGAACAGTAAAAAGGCGCGCCGCAAAAACGACGCGCCTTATATCTTAGCGATAAGTATGTATGCAAACGCTACTTCTTCTTGGAGTCCTTCTTGTCCTCCTCGGCAGCCGAGCGCTCGATAAGAGCGTTGAGCTTGTTCTCGGACATGCCCTCGGCCTGCGCGCGGTACATGTTGCGCAAGGGACGAATACGAGCGAAGTCGTAGATAAAGTCACCTAGGATGATGACATAGGACAAAACGATGCCGACCATCTGGACAGGGCTGGACACCATGCCAGCGGGAGCGAAGTACAGCGAGGCCCAAATTGCCACGACGAGCACCATGCCAATGGCGAGCACAATCCACCAGATGCGACGGCGCTTGGTGTAGTCCTCGTCCTGCTTGAGGAGGATATTCGACACCGTATAGATGCGGTCCTCCTTGGCGCGCTGCTTAGCCTTGCGGGCGCGCTTCTCCTCTTTAGAGAGGCCCTCGAGGTTCTCGCCCTTCTCGAGCTCTTTGCGGCGTGCCTTAGACGAAGCCGGCACGACGCGAACGGAGCTCGCTGCTTGGCGGGCGGGCTTAGCAGATGCGGCAGACTTGCGCGCAACCCCGGTAACTTCGTGGGATTGCGTGCGCTTGTTCGTGGCGCTACGGGTACTCACTTATGCGTTCTCCTTCATGCTTGTGAACTGGGAGCCCGTGATGATCTGGAAGGCCTCGCGATAGCGCTCGGACGTGCCATCGATGACCTCGGCGGGCAGGTGCGGGGTCTCCCCCGTCATATCCCAGTTGGCCTTGAGCCAATTGCGGACGAATTGCTTGTCGTAGCTAGGCTGGATCTTGCCCTCCTCGTAGCTGGCAGCAGGCCAGAAACGGCTGGAGTCGGGCGTGAGGCACTCGTCGATCAGCGTGACCTTGCCATCGAT
>CAJMSO010000317.1 GCA_905216075.1 uncultured bacterium
CACATGGCCGCCAGCGTAGCTCAGTTGGTAGAGCACCGCTCTCGTAAAGCGGGGGTCACCGGTTCGAGCCCGGTCGCTGGCTCCATTGCACAAGATAGCCGCCTTCGGGCGGCTTTTTTGTTGCCGATTTCGGGCGCGCATCCGCCAATCCAAGCACAACGCCGCCGGAAACTCCCCTACTCAACAAAAGCCCCGCCAACCGCAATCCCCAAAGGAACCGCGTTCAGCGGGGCCCAAGCGAGCTCCCCCAAGGGATAACGCTCGCAACACGAACAGCTCAGCCGAGCAGCGCGTTACTCCTCCCAGTAAGCATCTGCAAGCAGCTTAAAGCAAATCTTCTTGACCAGCTGCGCGCCATCGCCCGGGAACTCGAGCGTGGGCATGTGAGGCTCGCCGGCAACAAACAGCGCAAACTTGTCGTCAGCAAGATCGCCGGCGATCGAGGCGTCGGAATCGACCAGATCGTAGTCGTCCTTCTCGTCGAACTCCTGGACCAGCGTCAGGCTGCCCGTGGCAACCTTAAAGGCCTCGCGACCCTCGACGTCGATCTGCAGGTCGTGATAGCGCTGATGCGTCTCATAGTGAGCCTCGGCTTCGGGACGCGTCGTGGGAGCCATGACGTTCGCAAAGACCTTGTCGCCCAGAATCGGATGGCTGCCGACCTCGAGCTTCGCCGGATCGTTCTCCTCGAGCCAATCGATCAGCACGTCGAGGCCCTTGAGCATTCCACGGTACTCCTCGATATCGCCCAATGCACCGTAAATCATCTAAATCCCCTCTCGGATCGTTTCTTTGGCGGCTACTCGGCAAACGCATTACCGACGCTGTTGCCACCCACATGCGTCTCGACCAGGGTAAGGTCGGGATTGAACACGACAGTGTCGGCGTCGCGCCCCGGCATAATGCTACTGCACTTGTCGTCGACATGAGCTAGCAACCGATGCCGGGGCCGCAGCACAAGCTCCTACAGCTCGGTCACGACAACGCCGTTGTAAACCTCGTCCCAACGATCCATAACCAAGTGGCCAGTCATGGGATCCATGGCATTGAGCTTGCCGCAGGTGTTGGCGGTACGCAGCACCGTCTCGTCGTCTGCGCCAGCAGCAATGGCATGCGCGAAGCCAGCGATAGTGGAGTCACCAGAGCCCGTGGCGTTAACGGCAGGGATATCGGGCGTCTTTGCGCGGAACGCACGGCCATTGTGAAAGCCAACGGAGCCGGCAGCGCCCATGGACACGACGACCCAGGGGATATTGGAGAAGCGGGCATCAGAGGCGAGCGCGGCGCGGAGCTCGTCCACATCGTCGGTGGTAAAGCTCGTACCCAAAAGGCCGTTGATCTCGGTCAGGTTAGGCTTGACCAGCTCGGGCTTAATTTCGGACTTAAGGGCGGCCTCGAGCGAAGCACCCGAGGTATCGAGCAGCACCTTGGCCCCGGCGTTCTCGGCAATGCCCGTGATCTTGGCATAGTAGTCTGCCTCGACACCGCGGGGCAGAGAACCCGAAATGGTGACGACGTCGGCCTTGCCCGCAAGCTCAGTAAACTTGGCGGTAAAGGCATCGAGTTCCTCGGGGGCAATTGTCGGGCCACTCTCGAGCAGCTCGGTCTGGTTACCGGCGTGGAGAATGTTGAGGCAAATGCGAGTCTCGCCCTTGATGGGCACGAAGTCGTTGTTAATACCGTTGGCGTCCATGAGCTCAGCCATGTAGGCGCCCATGTGGCCGCCGAGCAGACCGGTTGCCACAACGTCGTCGCCCAGCTGACCCAGCACACGGGCCACGTTGAGGCCCTTGCCGCCGGCGGTCTTTTCGGGCGTCACACGGTTGACGTCGTCGATGACGAGCTCATCGAGCTGATAGCGCGTATCGACAGACGGGTTCATCGTAACGGTGAGGATCATTTTTAGCTCCTTATCTCGCAGGCTCCTTGTGCCTCGCGATACGAGTCGACAAAAAGGAATTACAGAATCTCAATCGTGAACGAGCGAACGACGGTCTCCTTGGGCTTGGCGACAAGGCAGCCACGCTTATGCTCAAGCACGTCGTCCTCATCGGAGCAGGTCGAAAGGCCGCCCCAGGGCTCAACCGCCACAAAATCGCCCTCGGGCTTGCTCCACACAATGAGATATGGGAAGCCCTCAAAGCTCAGGCGGACGCCCTTGTCCTCGCCCTTTTTGGAAAGCGTGACCTGACGGCTCTCGAGCACGTCAAAGATGGTCTCCGCAAAATCGAAGAGCTCATGCGACAGAGGCAGCGTCTTTCCCACCATGGGGTTCTTGGAGCG
>CAJMSO010000318.1 GCA_905216075.1 uncultured bacterium
GGGACGAAGAAGGATAGAGCTTAAGACCGCGCTCCTCAAAGAAGTTGAGGAACTTGGAGCGGATCTCGGCCGTAGTCATTGACGGGTAGTCAGCACTCATAGAGGGAATCTCCTCGGTTTCACATCGAAACAGTTCAAACGTAACGATATTACCATCCCACCGCGCAAGTGCAAAAAAGAGGGCCGGCACAATGCCGGCCCTTCAGCGAAATTGCATGTTAGCGCGTATGAATATTAATCCGAATTACCCCGCTAGTTGTCATCATCGTCCAAGGAGCCGTCGATGCCGGTATTGGTATCGTCGTCCGAGTTGGAATCATCCTCTTTGGCAAAGGGGTTCTTGAAGAAGCCCGTGGCATCGGGCTGCAGACCAGAGAGCTTAATCCAGGGATTATCGAGCTCGGGCTTGGGCATGGCCTTGGCCTCGGGCGCAGTCTCGTTGCCGATGAGCTCGGACTCGTAGATGAAAGTGTCGTCGCCGAGCGCGTCGTAGGCGGCGACCGGATTGCCATCGGCATCGCGGTACGGTGTGCCCTTAAACACGGCGCCGTCATAGGCCACAAGCTGGCGGCCGGTCTCATTCTCAAAATAGTACACGAAGATACCCTTGAGGGCCGCACACAGCGGGATGGCAATAATCATGCCGATGGGACCCATGAGTGCCGAGCCAATAACGAGCGCCGTGAGGCTCATGATGGGATGCACCTGCACCGAGCTCTGCATGACCTTAGGCGAAATCACGTTATCGGTGACGTTTTGCGCCACCATCGTCACGATGAGCGTCCATAACGCCAACATGGGACTGAACATGAAGCCGAGAACCGTGGCGATTGCTGCGCTCACCCAGGGACCGACGACCGGAACCAAATGCATGATGCCGGTAAAGATAGCCATGAGCGCCACATACGGATGACCGATGATCATAAAACCGATAAAGGCGAGGAAACCACCGCAGATGGACGTCACGACCATACCGCGCATGTAGCCACCGACAGAGCGAGAAAGGATGGCGACCATAAAGCGGTACGAGGTCTCCTTCTCCTGACCGATGATGGTGCAGACCTCGTGGTGCATGCGAGGGTAGTCGCAGGCCATCCAGTACGCAAGCACCAGACCAAGGAAGATCACGAACAACTGCGAGGCCGTATTAGTGATGAGCGGGAACACACCGCGGCCAAGCTCGGCAGCGATCTGAGACACATACTTCGATGCCACGGCAACTAGCGACGAAAGATTATCGTCCAAATACTCCTTGAGCGGCGTGTTGTTGAGCGTCTTGGCATGCGAGATCATCTCATTGAGGTCGCCACCCGCAACACGAAGCTGCTCGGGCAGGCGACTCAGGACTTCCATGATCTGACCAAAGAGAATCGGCGACAAGATGCAAACGACACCGACGAGCACGGCAACAACAACAATAAGCGCGACAAGCGAACCGATGCCGCGATTCACGCCATGGTGCTCGAGCCAGTTGGTGATCGGGGACATCACAAAGGCAATGATGGAACCAACGGCGAGAAACTCGATAACCGGGGCCAGGATGCCCATAAGGTTAAAGATGACAGCAGCAATAACAATGCAGCCGACAACAGCCCAAATGCGCAGCGTCAGAATGCGGGTATCGCGCAGCACGCGATCGGTTTGTTGGGGGTGCTCACTCATGAACGAATCATCACTCCGTCGGGGTCGATCTTGTCCTGAATCTTCTTAAGCGTGCGGCGCAGCAGACGCGAAACCTGCACCTGAGAAATACCCAGCTTCTTGGCGATCTCGATCTGGGTCATGCCCTTCACAAAGCGCAGCTCGATCACCTCGCGCTCGCGCGGCGAGAAATCGCGGATGGCTTCCTCGATCACCAGGCGGTCATCGGTAAAGTCGAGCTCGTTGTTATCGTCGGCGTAACGGTCGAGAATCGACGGCGCATCGTCGGAATCGGACGCACCAGGAGCCTCGATGGGCACCGAGGTATAGGCCGAAGACGATTCCATAGCCTCGAGGACCTCATCGACAGTCACATCTAGATACTCAGCGATCTCCTCAACCTTGGGCGAACGCTGCAGCTCGTTGGTAAGTTTGTCAGTAGCCTGGTTGACCTTGGCCGAGAGCTCCTGCAGACGACGCGGTACGCGCACGCTCCAGCCCTTGTCGCGGAAATGGCGTTTGATCTCGCCCAGGATAGTGGGTGTTGCAAACGTCGTGAACTCGAGTCCGCGCTCGGGATCAAAACGGTCGATAGCCTTGAGCAAACCCAGATAGCCGACCTGCATGAGGTCGTCGAGCGG
>CAJMSO010000319.1 GCA_905216075.1 uncultured bacterium
GGCCAGATCATCGAAGTCTCGGCCAAGACGTCCACCGTGCGCCTGATTGGCGACGAGAACTCGGGTGTGTCCGCCATGGTACAGGACACGCGCGCCCAGGGCATGCTGCAGGGTCAGGCTGACGGCACGCTGCGTCTTGAGTACGTGAGCGTCGACTCCGACGTTAAGGTTGGCGACATCATCGTGACCTCGGGCATCGGCGGTGTGTTCCCCAAGGGTCTACCGCTCGGCACCGTCTCGTCGGTTGAGAAATCGGCAAACGACGTGTACTACACCATTGTGGTGCGCGCTCAGACCACGGCCGAGAACAACGAGGAAGTGCTGGTCATTACCTCGCTGACCGATGAACAGTCGGCCTCGGATGAGGACGTGAGCACGGCCAACAGCACGCCGCAGGGAACGTCGCGCGATGCTGCAACCAAGACGAAGGACGAGAGCTCGGATGACAGTTCCGACACGTCCGAGATGACCGATTCTGGCTCGAACGAATAGGGGGCATGTCCATGGATCTACACGAGCAGGGGATGAGCTCCCGCACGTTTGTGATCGCCGCCATCGTGTGCGTGCTGCTGCAGGCAGGCCTGGCACCGCAGATCTCCATTGCGGGTGGTCGCGTCAACTTCATGATTATCTTGGTGTGCCTGAGTGTGTTCTCGGGCGACCCGACCCGTGCCGTCGTGTGCGGTTTTTGCAGCGGCTTGTTTTATGTCCTGTCCGCTGCCGTGCCGGTGGGCATTATGTCGCTCCTGCTGACCGTGGGTTCTTTTGCCCTGGTGCACAGCGCCGTCGGTCAGACGGGCGGTACCCCAAGTGCGCGCGGCGTCACTGTGGGCGCCTTCGCGCTCGTCATTAATGTGATCTACAGCATCATCTTGCTGTTTATGGGTTTGGAGACGAGCTTTGTCGTGGCGATCTTCGGCCATGCGCTGCCGTCCTCGATCCTGACGGGTCTGGTTGCCATTCCGTTTTTGATGTCCGGCGTCGTGCCGCAGTCCGGCTATGGATTCTCCGCACGTGGCGGACGCCAGACGGGTATGCGCTTTAAGCCCAAGACCCGCAAGCTCAAATAGGGGAGGCCCGTAGATGTCTTCCCAGATGACGGTTATTATCGCCGGTATCGTGCTGGTTGTGGCCATCGTGGTCGCGCTGGTCATCATGCGTCGAGGCGATTCCCGTTTTACCTACGATACACAGCATGGAACGGCCCCGCGCGCCACCGAGGGCGAGGGCAATACCGCGGCGACCGCCTTTAAGGGCCGCTTTTCCATCCTCACCACGGGTGTGGGCGCGATGTTTGCGGCACTTGCCGTCAAGCTGTGGGGCATGCAGATGGTCTCGTCGGACTATTACGAGAAGCAGGCCAATAGTAATCAGACTCGCACCGTTACCACACCCGCTGTGCGCGGCCGCATCCTCGACCGCAATGGCGTGGCGCTTGTCCAGAACCGTCCCTCACTTGCTGTCGTGGCCTACCGCGACCTTGCCGAGGATGAGGTTCTGGTTCGCCATCTTGCCAACGTGCTTGGAATGCCTTATGTGGCGGTCCTTCGCAATATTCAGGACAATACAGAGGGCGCTCAGAGCCTGCATACCATCGCGACGGACGTCCGTCGCTCCACGGTTGCCTATATCAAGGAACACGCCGGCGAGTTCCCGGGCGTCAAGATTGCCGAGCGTACCGAGCGCCAGTATCCATACGGCGAGACGGCATGCCATATCTTGGGCTATACCGGCACCATTACCTCCGAGCAGCTCGAGGCCCAGAATAAGAAAACCTCTGGCGATGATGATGCTTCTGCTGGCAAGATTACGTACCAGTCGGGCGATATCGTGGGCCAGGCGGGCGTTGAGAGCTACTACGAAAACCTGCTGCAGGGTATTCGTGGCGAGCAGACCGTCAAGGTCGATGCCTCGGGCAATGTGACCGGTCAGGCCGGCGCCGTGCCCGCGAAGGCCGGCTCCGACATTAAGCTCACGCTCGACCTTAAGATCCAACAGGCCTGTGAGACGGCGCTGGCGAGCGCTATCGAGCTTGCCAAGACCACTGGCTACAGCAATGCCGGCAACGGCGCTGTGGTGTGTCTCGATCCCAACAATGGCGAGATCCTGGGCATGGCGAGCCAGCCCAAGTTCGATCCGTCCGTCTTTATCGGCGGCGTCTCAAATGACGTGTGGACCGAGCTCAATGATGACAAGGGTTCGCACCCGCTGCTCAACCGCGCCATTAGCGGACAGTACATGTCGGCCTCGACCATCAAGCCGCTCTCGGCTCTGGCCGGT
>CAJMSO010000320.1 GCA_905216075.1 uncultured bacterium
CCTGCGCGACCGTCTGCCGATCGATCCCACGTCGCTTATCGACTTTGCCCTTGAGCTTTATAGCGAGCAGGGTATCGAGTTCGACGCCGCCGAGGTCGCTCAGCAGGTTCGCGACTTCTTCCACGGCCGTCTGGTGAGCATGGCCCGCGACGAAAAGATCCCGGCCGATACCGTTGCCGCCGTCTCCGCGGTGCACATCATCGCCCCGTCCGTCTTCTTCGCCCGCTGCGCCGCGCTCGACGAGGCCCGCAAGAACGATGCCGAGACCTTCGACAACCTGGCTACCGCCTATGCCCGTGCCGCTCACATCTCCAAGCCCGAGCTGGGTGCGGAGTACGACCGCAGCCTGATGGGCGAGGTCGAGCTCGCGCTTGCCGATGCCTCCGAGGCTGCTCAGACCGCTGTCGACGCCGCCCTTGCTGCCGAGGATTACCCGGTCGCATTTGCCGCCCTTGCAGCTCTGCGTGCCCCCATCGACCGCTTCTTCGACGAGGTTATGGTCATGGACAAGGACGAGCAGCTCCGCGATAATCGCCTTAAGCTGCTCAACCGCTTCGAGGCCGTTTTCTCCGGCATCGCCAACATCGGTGAGCTTGCTCGCAAAAAGTAAGCCAGCCTGCGCATAAGCGCAAAAGGAGCCCCGCATGGATTGCCCGGTCACCGCTCGTCCCACCGTTATCGTTATCTCCGACTCGCTCGGTGATACCGCTTGTGAGGTGGTGCTTGCGGCGTCCGGGCAATTTGATGAAGGGGCTTTTCGTCTCTTGCGCCTGCCCAAGGTGAACTCGGTGGAGCAGGTCAAGTCGTTTGTGGGCCCGCGCGTCGATGCGGACCATCGCGATATTGCCGTGTTCCACACCATTGTCGATCCGGCGCTTCGCGCCCGCGTGCTCGATTACCTGGGCATACTGCATATTCGTTCGGTTGACCTGATCGGCCCAGCGCTCGCCGTGCTGTCGTCGCTCATTGGTGTGCCGCCCAAGGGCGTCGCGGGTGTGATTCACAAGACCGATGACCGCTATTTCCATCGCATCGAGGCCATGGAGTATTTCGTTGAGCACGATGATGGGCGCGGCTGCGACGACCTGTCGGGGGCCGATATCGTGCTGCTGGGTGTATCGCGCACGTCCAAGACGCCGCTGTCGATGTATTTGGCCTATCAGGGCTACAAGGTCGCCAATGTCCCACTGGCGCATGGCATGGAGCCGCCCAAGTCGATTTACGAGGTCGACCCGATGCGCCTGTTCGGCCTGATTTCGACCGTCGATGTGATTTCCGAAATTCGCGATAGCCGCTTGGGCGATGACTACGCTCGTGCCGTTGCCGGCTCCTATGCCGAGCCTGAGAGCGTGCACAGCGAGCTCGAGGAAGCCCGTGCGCTCATGAAGCGCCTAGGCTGCTTTGTGGTGCGTACCGACGGCAAGGCCATCGAGGAAAGCGCAGCCGAGATCATTAGCCACTTGGAGGAAATCCAAGAAGCCCGTGCCCGCCGCGCCGCCCGCCGATCCCAGCAAAGCTAACTCATTGAGGTGGCTAAAAATTCACCGTCCTTAAAATACTATCTAAAAATAATGCACGATATTGGTAAAGCGATTTAGCAAAGAACTTGCATTTGACCTGCAATTTTCTTGCAGTGGTATCTTCATAAGGTAACCACCTTTACCTACCGTTTACCGCTATATTTACCACGTTTACCAAACCCCGCGCTCTCTACGCAAGCCCGCTCAACGTCCGCCGTATAGTTCCCTCACGGCCCGCATCCGGTGGGTCGATTCGTCACCACAGTCGTGCGCGAGAGCGCATGAAAGGGGAAGTATCGTGAGCGATTGCAAGAGGGTTTACCGTTTTGGAACCGACGCCCAGGGCACCTGTGTCACCGAGGGCGACAAGTCCATGAACTTCGCGCTTGGCGGCAAAGGCGCTAACCTTGCCGAGATGAATCTGATTGGTGTACCGGTTCCTCCGGGATTCACGATTACAACAGAAGTTTGTATAGAGTATTACGAGTTAGGCAAAGATAAAGTCGTAGAGTTGCTGAAAGCGGATGTTGAGAAGGCGATCGCTAATATCGAAACGTTAATGAACTCTAAGTTCGGTGATGTTGCCAATCCTCTGTTAGTTTCAGTTCGCTCCGGTGCCCGTGCGTCCATGCCGGGTATGATGGATACGATATTGAACCTTGGCTTGAACGACGAGGTAGTGGAAGGATTGTCTCGTAAGACGGGCAACGCTCGTTTCGCTTGGGATTCCTATCG
>CAJMSO010000321.1 GCA_905216075.1 uncultured bacterium
TTCTGCGGTGCTCGCATTCAGGGCATCTATCTGGAGGGCCCCTTCTTTACCATGAAGCACGTGGGCGCGCAGAACCCCGCCTACCTGATCGATCCTTCCGAGGAGGTCTTCGATCAGTGGCAGGAGGCTGCGGGCGGTCGCATCGTTAAGAGCGCCATGGCGGCCGAGCGCGACGGTGCCGCTGCTTATGCGGCTGCTCTGAACGCCAAAGGTGTGGTGACCAGCATCGGTCACTCCGACGCCACCTACGATGAGTGCATCGCTGCCATCAACGCCGGTGCCAGCTGCTTTACGCATACCTATAACGGTCAGCGCGGGCTGCATCACCGTGAGCCCGGTGTCGTGGGCGCTGCCATGTCCACGCCCGAGACCTACGCCGAGATCATCTGCGACGGCAAGCACGTAAACCCTGCCGCCATCAAGGCGCTGCTGCAGGCAAAGGGCTGGCAGCACACGGTGCTCATCACCGACTGCCTGGGTTGCGGCGGCATGCCCGAGGGCAGCTACACCAGTGGTGGCATGGACGTCATCATGAAGGACAACCTGTGCTGGCTCGCCGACGGCAAGAGCATTGCTGGCTCGGTGCTCACGCTTGCCCAGGGCGTCAAGAACATTGTCGATTGGGGCATCGCCAGCGCCGATATCGCCATTCGCATGGCGACCGAGGTGCCGGCTCGCTCTGCACACATCGAGGATAAGTGCGGCAGCATCATGCCGGGTCGCGACGCCGACTTTGTCGTGTTCGACCATGAGCTCACCCTCGTCGAGACGTATGTTGGCGGCCAGAGCGTCGGCAACGCCTTTACCGAGTAACGATAGAAAAAGACGGCGGGCCCGAATCTGCTCGGACCCGCCGTATGGGTTAAACGCTCAAAAGCACCTTCACAGTTACAGCTTGTTAGCGATCTTCTTTGCCGTGCGCTTAACGCCGGCCACCAGGCCTCCTGCAGGATGCTCCTTCTCGTATGCTAGGCGCTTCTCGCGCTTGGCGTACTCTTCGACGATGATGTCGCCATACTCGTCTTCGATCTTGTCGAAGAAGTCGACGGCGCCCTTAATTTCCTCAGCGGTCGGGTGTCCCTTTTGGACACCGCCGGCGAGTTTGAACGGTCCCCACGTATCAAAGCCTGGGCAGCCGTAGACGCCCATAAAGATAGCCTGCCTCATGCGGCAGATGCCATCGATATCCTTGCCGTACCACTTGTTTTTGCCACCGTAGGTCATAAGGCCAAACACCTTGTCCTGCGGCTGCAGCACGTTCGTGAGCACGCGTGCCATGTCCTTGTCGATCTCGGAGTAATAGATGCCCGTGGCGACACCGATCAGATGATATTCGTGCAGGTTGGGATACTCGTTTTTACCGAGCGTCTTCACATCGAGGGTATCGATCTCGGGGTGTGCCTCGACGATGGCGTCCACGAGCTTTTTCGTATTGCCGTGATGGCGCGAGGCGTAGAGGATGATGGTTCGCATAAGAAGGCCTTTCAGCTGTAATTGCATCAATGTCTGTATGGTACCCCGTTGCATGGCTGGGATACCGGACGTATCGATGAACGTGCGGGTTTGTCCTTTGGTCAGGGCCGAGACGGGTTCTTGCGAGCAAAAAAGCAGTTGTTCGAAAGGATGGGCAATGGAATACGCTCTCTCCAACGATTCGATTTCTATTAAGGTGTCCACGGCTGGTGGTTCGTTTACCTCGATCGAGGCCGGAGGTCGCGAGTATCTGTGGCAGGGCGATCCCGCCGTGTGGTCTGGCCAGGCACCGATTTGCTTCCCGATTTGCGGAGGCTTGCGCGACAACAGCGCCATGACGTTTGCCGGGCATCACGTGAAGCTCGCCCGCCACGGGTTTGCGCGCAAGCAAGAGTGGAAGCTGCTGAGCCAGAGCGAGAACGAGCTGGCGATGTGCCTGGCTTCGGAGGATAACGCCGCGCTGCTGAGCGATTATCCGTATCCGTTTAAGCTTGTCGCCCGCTATGCGCTCGAGGACGCTGCCGTGCGCGTTTCCTACGAGGTCACCAACGAGGGCACCGAGGATATGCCGTTCTTTATTGGCGGTCATCCCGGCTTTAGGTGTCCACTCGATGAGGGCGAGGCCTATACGGACTACGAGCTGCGCTTTGAGAAGGACGAGGCTGCTGAGCTTTGCACTGCCGTCCCCTCGACTGGCTTGATTGACGTGACCAATCGCTCCAAGAACCCCATGGTGGGAAAGACGCTGCCTCTGTCGCATGAGCTCTTCG
>CAJMSO010000322.1 GCA_905216075.1 uncultured bacterium
GCGTCGTCTCCTCGTCCTGGCCAAAGGCCAGGAGCAGCGTGCGCTCGTGCTGCCAACCCTGCGCCAGCGCATACTCGACAGCCTCGAGAATGCCTGCGACCTGGTCCTTCATGTCGATCGCGCCGCGGCCCCAGATGTAGGTGTCGTCCACGTGCCCGCTAAAGGGGGCATGCGTCCAGTCGGCCTCGGTACCGGGCACCACGGGGACCACGTCCATGTGGCCCATGAGCATAACGGGCTTAAGAGCCGGGTCGCTGCCGGCAAGCGTCACCAACAGCGAATGGTCGATAAGCTCGACCTCGCCCGCCGCAAACACGTGCGGCCAGGCCTGCTGCATATAGGCGCGCAGGTCGTCGAAGGGCTGCCAGTCCACCGCCTCGGCATCCATGCTCGAGATGGTCGGAAACGACAGCGCGCGGCCCAAGCGCTCGCACGCGCCGGCCTCGTCTATATCGGCAAAATCGTCCTCATGCGCAAAGAAGCGCCAAACCTCGGCCATGGCATCCTTTCGATTGTGATGACGAGGGCCGCCCCACCGGAGCGGCCCTGCCACATAAGCGTTTGCGGTCGGTTATTTGTCCTCGAGATAACGAGAGAGGAACTCGCGAGTGCGCTGGTGTTTGGGGTTGCCGAAGAGCTCGGCCGGCGCGGCGTCCTCGAGCACCACGCCCTTGTCCATAAAGACCACGCGGTCGGACACGGTTCGGGCAAAGGCCATCTCGTGCGTGACGACGACCATGGTCATGCCGTCGGCCGCGAGCTTGCGCATGACCTCGAGCACCTCGCCCACGATCTCGGGGTCGAGCGCGGAGGTCGGCTCGTCGAACAGCATGATCTGCGGATTCATGCACAGGGCGCGCGCGATGGCCACGCGCTGCTTTTGGCCACCGGACAGGCGACCCACGGCGGCATGCGCAAACTTTTCGAGCCCCACGCTCGTCAAATGCTCCATCGCGACCTTCTCGGCCTCGGCCTTGCTCATCTTTTTGAGCGTGACGGGCGCAAGCGTGCAGTTGTCGAGCACGTCCATGTTGTTGAACAGGTTAAAGCCCTGGAACACCATGCCGATGTCCTCGCGGAGTTTATTGATATTGCAGCGCTCGGCCGTGAGGTCCTGGCCGTGGAACCAGATGTGGCCCGCGTCCGGGGTCTCGAGCAGGTTGAGGCAGCGCAGGAAGGTCGACTTGCCCGAGCCCGAGGCGCCGATAATGGTAACGACCTCGCCGGGGTTAACGGACAGGTCGATGCCCTTGAGCACCTCGAGCGAGCCGAAGCTCTTGCGCAGGCCCTCGACGCGGATGAGCGGCTCATTGGTCTGTGCGGCGGCCGCGGTGCCGGTAGTGGCGGTATCTGCCATGATGATTCTCCTCGTCTTGAGCCTAGTTGGAGCTGGGCAGCGTTGCCGGGGCCTCGGCGCCGAGCTTTTTGCCAAAGGCCTCGAGCAGGCGGCTCGCCACGAGCGTCAGGATCAGGTAGACCACGAGTGCAACGCAGTAGACCTCCATCTGGCGGTAGTACACGCCGGCGACGGTGGTGGTGGCGTACATGAGGTCGAACACGCCGATGACCGAAAGCACCGACGAATCCTTGATATTGATGATGAGCTCGTTGGTGAGTGCGGGGATCGCGTTTTTAATGCCCTGGGGGAACACGACCTTGCGCATGGCCTGCCACTGCGACAGACCCAACGAACGCGCCGCCTCGGCCTGGCCGGCGTCGATGGACTCGATGCCGCCGCGCAGGACCTCCATCATGTAGGCGGTGGAGTTGAGCGAGATGGTGACGAGGCCGGCGGTGAAGGTACTCCAAATCTGGTTGGCCTGGGCGGTCTCGAAGCCCATGCCGCGCAAAACGGTGAAGCCCGCGTAATAGATGAGCAGGCCCTGAACCATCATGGGCGTGCCGCGCACGATGGTAGAGTAGACGGTCGCAAGGCCGCGGCCGATGCTCTTAAAGAAGCGCGTGAGATCGTTATCCACGCGATCGAAGGTCTGAATACGCAGGAACACAAAGAGCAGCGCCAGGAAAAAGGCGATGACGGTACCGAAGGTCGCAAGTGCGATGGTGATCTCGATGCCGCGGATAAAGAAGTCGCCGCTCTTGTAGGTCATGTAGACCAGGCTCGACAAAAAGTCGCTGGGGTTGGAGTCCGAGACAATGCTCACCTGCACCAGGTCGATAAATGACATGACGCAGCGGTCGACAAAGAAGATCGCCGCAATAGCAACGAC
>CAJMSO010000323.1 GCA_905216075.1 uncultured bacterium
CTTCATCACCTGATCCATAGCCTGCTGCAGATACGGAGCCAGCTGCTTTTGCACATAGTCGGTCATCGCCTGTTGCAGGCGCTCGGCCAGGGCATCGCCGCCGAGTGCCTTGAGCTGAGCCAGGTATTGCTGGGCTGCGGCATCATTCTCAAGATACGTCGAGAATGCGGCAGCGAGCTTTGACGCGTCCCTAAGATCTTCGGGCGACAGTGCCCTAAACTGATCAGATTGCAGAAAGCTCTCAAACAGCTGGTTGGCTAGTGTTCCCACCTGCTGCATTTGCTCGGGTGTGAGTTCCAGACCGTCAAAGATACCCGAGAAATCTGGGGTTGGCGCTTTGGCCATGATGTCGCTGAAGTCGATGTCCTTACCAACGCCAGAAAGGTCAATGTCCAGCCCGGACAAGTCGATGCCAGAAAGGTCCATACCGCCGGCAGCGCCCGAGAGCGCAGGCGTATCGAACGAGAACGCGCTCTTCAGCGCCGCCTCATCCACGCTGAACATGCTGCCCAGGTCCACGCCCTGTTTGGCCTCGCCTTGCAGCTCATCGAAAGACTTGCCCGTAAAGACATCCGTCTCGGGATGGGCGAGTTGCTCCTGCACAATCTGCGAATCGGCGGCGCGCTCCATAAGCCGGCGAGTCAGCGCATGCGTATAGGCAATGCCCGGAGACAACGCACTCGCGTTGGCCGTCTCGTTAGGTCGCACCACGCCCACAATGTGCACGTCAATACCGTCGGCAACCTTGGCGGCCATAAAGTCGGCGTCGCCAGACATATCGGTCCACATGCCGGTCTCTTCGTTTTTGCGATAGGCATCGGCCGGCGACAACACCTTAAACGTCGTGGACAGCGCATCGTCGTAGGTAAAGTCGGCGCCGGTCTCGGGCGTCTCGACCCCACCGTCAGCCGTCATGGCGCTGTTAACCAGATCGTTGAGTTCATTGATATCCAACGCACCGATGCTGTAGAGCGTGTAGTCGCCCACCGTGCCACGACTCGAGAGCACCATCACGGCTTCGTTGGCAGACGTGGGCCAATGACCGGCGACGACATCGTACTGGCTGTCGAGCAGGCTCTGGTCGTCAATCATCTCGTTAAAGACCGAGGTTCCCATGGATTCCATGCTCACCGTTGCCGCCGAACTCGCGCCTCCGCTCATGGCCTCGGTCATAGCGTTGGGCACCAGCCGGACGGGCTTCTCGTCGCCCTTACTCGAACGATAGACAACTGGCGTCACGCCGTAGCCATACTGGATGGCGTTGACCTCTTTGTCGATACCATCGCCGCCGTCGTCAAGCCATGCCTTAAAGCTCGTCATGTCGTTGGACTTAACACTTGCAAACATATCCTTTACGGCCGTGACCACGGGAATCTTATCGGTTCCCTGAGCCTTGCCGTCGGTACCGTCGTCGGACGAATCCTCGCCGTTGGACGCCTCGTCATCCGTGGCCCCCTGTCCGCCCATCATGGACGACAGGTCGTAATCCTGCTTGGAAATGGTGAGCGGGTAGCTCGAGAGCGTATCCTCCTCGACCTTTTTGATGTAGCCGTTTACGCCGTTGGACAGCGCAAGAATCGCCGCGATGCCAATAATGCCAATCGACCCCGCAAAGGCCGTCATGGCCGTACGGCCCTTCTTGGTCATGAGGTTGCGGGCAGAAAGCCCCAGCGCCGTCACAAAGCTCATCGAGGTTTTGCGCGTAGGCTTGGCCTCGCGGCGCGTGGCGTCAGCGACATCGAAGGGATCGGAATCGTCGGTGATCTTGCCGTCCGCCAGGTTGACAATGCGCGTGGCATATTGGTACGCCAGCTCGGGATTGTGCGTGACCATAATAACCAGACGGTCGCGCGCCACGTCCTTGAGCAAGTCCATGACCTGCACGGACGTTGTGGAATCCAAGGCGCCGGTCGGCTCGTCTGCCAGCACAATCTCGGGATCGTTGATTAGGGCGCGGGCGATGGCCACGCGCTGCATCTGCCCGCCCGATAGCTGGCTCGGGCGCTTGTTAACGTGCTCGCCCAGGCCGACTTTCTCCAACGCCTCGCGCGCACGCTGGCGGCGCTCGGCATGGCCCACACCCGTGAGCGTAAGCGCCAGCTCCACGTTTTCCAAAATGGTCTGATGCGGAATGAGGTTATAGCTCTGGAACACAAAGCCGATGCGATTGTTGCGGTAGGCATCCCAATCGCGATCGCGGAAGTCCTTGGTCGAGATGCCGTC
>CAJMSO010000324.1 GCA_905216075.1 uncultured bacterium
CGCTTCCCGTAGAAGTTGTCCATACACATCTTACGGGTCTTCATTGTAATACTCGAGAAAGAAGCAGTTCGCCATTTTTCACCAAAGTGCTTGCATTTCTCCATCTCGAAACAAAACGCCGCCCGGGACCCGAGCGGCGTAACAACAACTTAGGCGGCAGATCGTTACCGATCGGCAAGCTCGTCCTTGAGCATATCCCGAACGAGCATACCCGCGCGGATGCCTTTCAGATACCACCCGCCACGCTCGGTAAGGCAAATACCATTTGCAAGCTGGCCGCCATCCTCGCTATAACGCGAAACGACCTCGATCAAACCGTCAGAATCCAAGCGCTCAATTGCGGCGCGGGCTCGATACGGAGACACTCCAACGTGCTCCGCAAGCGTTTTGCGCGAGAAGCCATATGTCCCGCCACTTTCGGATTGCTGGGCAATCTCCATCAACACCAGCACTTCGACACGCTTCATATCGTTGACACTCGCACGACCCTTGCCCGCCATGGCAGCCTCCTCTAACCGAGCACGAGCATCCAGCGCGCCGTGCACGACCGACACACCTCACGATGGCAGGTAATATCCATCATGCGGCATCCCGCTAAGGATGAAACAGTTACGGTTATTGTATACCGCTCAAATTGTCTCTAGGCAGGTAAACGGCTATTTTTCGCCGAAATAGGCGCTTTATTGATCAAAAAGCCGTACCGGGCGCTAACCCGATACGGCCAAAATGCAATGCAATTACCGCGGTGCTTCAAACTTAGCGATGGAAGAAACCGCGGCGCTCAAACTTGGGCTCGCAGCACACGTTGATACCCAGTTTGCGCAGTACCGTCTCGTCCGTCGGCGAGATGATCACGCTAAAGAAGGCATCGCAACCGCGCAGCTGCTCCAGGCCCGAAAGGACGCGAGCGGCCGTCTCACTCGTGGCCGAGGTGATCGACAGCGCCATAAGCGTCTCGTCGGTGTGGAGGCGCGGGTTTTTGCTGCCCAGGAAATGCGTCTTGAGCTTGCTGATGGGCTCGATCGCCTCATCGCTAATGACCTCGAGCTCAAGGTCGACGCCCGAGACATGCTTGAGGGCGTTCATAATGAGCGAACTTGCGGCGCCCAGGCGCGTGGAGGTCTTACCGGTCACCACGGAGCCATCGGGCATGACCATGGCACCCACGGGACCACCCGTCAGCTGCTCCCTGGTGAGGGCCGCCGAGCGCGCCGGTGAGTAGTTCTTATCGATGCCGGCTTTCTTCATAATAATCTTGAGACGATCGACTTGCTCATCGCCCACACCGGTACGGCGCACATTTTCGACCGCGGTAAAGTAGCGGCGGACGATCTCCATCTTGGAAGCATCGCGGCAGGCATCGTCATCGGTGATGGCAAAGCCGACCATATTGACGCCCATGTCCGTAGGGCTCTGGTAGGGGCTCTTGCCCAGGATCTTTTCCATCAGGGCACGGACTACCGGGAAGGCCTCGACGTCGCGGTTGTAGTTGACCGTGGTCTTGTTGTAGGCCTCAAGGTGGAACGAATCGATGATATTGGCGTCATCGAGGTCAGCCGTGGCGGCCTCGTAGGCAATATTGACCGGATGCGTCAGGGGAAGATTCCAGACCGGGAAGGTCTCAAACTTGGCATAGCCGGCGGCGGTACCGTGCTTATGCTCGTGATACAGCTGCGAGAGGCAAGTGGCGAGCTTGCCCGAGCCGGGGCCGGGTGCCGTCACGACAACGAGCGGACGCGTGGTCTCGACAAACTCGTTCTTGCCGTAGCCATCGTCGGACACGATCAGATCGACATCGTGCGGATACCCCTCGATGGGATAGTGCAGCTTGGCGGGAATACCGAGCGCGTTCAGGCGGTTGCGGAACACATCGGCAGCAGGCTGGCCGGCGTACTGGGTGATGACCACAGCCGCGACGGCAAAGCCGTTGCCGCGGAACAGGTCAACTAGGCGCAACACATCCTCGTCATAGGTAATGCCCAGGTCACCACGAGCCTTGTTTTTCTCGATGTGGTTCGCGTTGATCGCGATGATAACCTCGACATCGTCGGCGATGCTCTTGAGCATGCGGAACTTGCTGTCCGGTTCAAAACCCGGTAGCACGCGGCTCGCATGATAGTCATCGAACAGCTTACCGCCAAACTCCAAATAGAGCTTGCCGCCAAACTGCGAGATGCGCTCCTTAATGTGAGCAGCCTGCAGCTCGATATACTTCG
>CAJMSO010000325.1 GCA_905216075.1 uncultured bacterium
GTGAATGTCACCGGCAAAGGAGCCGATGACCTCGTGCTTGCCGTTGAGCACCACGTTGAGCACAAAGGCAAGGTGAGCCATCTCGGCAGCGGCAAACATGTCCTCGCTCACATGGTTGTGGCACAGGTTGCCGGCACGCGAATGAGAATCGTTCACAAACTGACCGTTGTGGTTGTACATGATGGTCTTGTAGCTGGCGATACCGGGCAGCACGGACTTGCGGCTGCCAGAGAAACCGGCAAAGAAGTGCGGCTCAATGAAGCCCTCTGCAAGCAGCAGATCGCAATCGGCGGCAATCTTGTTGATGATGCACTCGCCGCCAGAAGGCAGGGTGCCGATCTTTTTCATCATGCTGTCGTCAGTCGCGACGTGCATAACGATTTCCTCGTTGGCAACGATCTCCTCGCCGTACTTGTTGACGAGCTCCTCGTGCGTCGACGGACGATGCATACCCGTAGCAACCAGAATGCGAACGCGCGCCTCAGGCGCAGCGGAATGGATGTGATGCAGCAGAATAGGCATCGTCACACGCGAGGGAACGGGACGCGTATGATCGGAGCTAATGATGACAATATCCTTCTTGCCAGCACAAAGCTCCTCGAGCGAAGGCGAGCCATAAGGGTTGGCAAGCGACTCCTCTACCAGCTCTTCCTGCGATTTTGTAGTCTTAAACTCGTTTTGATGACCTTCCATCACACCCGCGAAGTTCTTATCCTCGAGCTCCAGATGCAACGTCTTGTGGTCAAACGGCAGTTCACATTCAAACAATGACGAGCGCCCTCTTCCTTTCAACTGACACACTAGATAAACCGTTGGAAGGATACGCCGCTCACCGAAAAACACCACCGTCCACCGACTCATTAACACAACGTTCATATTTGACCCACAACAAAACGGCCACGACCCCAAACGGGACCGCGGCCGCCTGTCAAAGACACTATAGACAGGATGATTTACGCAACGCCGAGGCAAACATCTACCCCGAGACGTTCGCACGTAAGCCATTTTGCATAAATGCGTTAATTAATTGCATAAAATGGCGCATGGATTTCTAGCCGTAACAGGGTAGTACCCTCCGGAGCGTGCATTTTTGCGAGTATTCAGCATCGCGGGATAAGATTTTGGTGTCAAAAGTCTTTCAAAAGGTAGATAGTCCTCATGACTCGTCCCATCTGGATAGAATGCGGCGAGAAACCAGCCATATATGATCGTCGCCAAAGCCCAATCGTCGTGCAAAAGCATCAACAGGAGCCGCGAACGTCACCCACAGCCTTATGCATCAATCTTTGGCTGCTGAAAACTCCGTTTTTTTGCACGTCGCCCCAAGCACCACCCTCACCCAGCGGCTGATCCGCCGAAGACCGGACATCGCAGGGCCCCGCCATTAGTTTACTTTTAGGCACACTCCGCAGGACGCAAGAAGCCCTCGCCGCACTCCACGCTATGCGCGAAGCGCGCCTTATTCCCTTCAGCTTTAATCCCAGAAGACCGAGGACGCAGGGACCCGATGGGTTTCCCTCTGAATGCATTCCGCAGCACGAAGCCCCCTTATCCGCAGCTCCGAAGGAGCAGGATAAGGGGGCTTCAAGTGCGAGGACGCATTCAGAGGGAAACCCATCGGGTCCCGGTGAGAGCCACAGGGCTATCGATTACCCCGTGTTCTGCAAACCTGCCGAGACGCCGGTCACAGTCGAAAGAATCAGGCTCATGTACTCGGCCTTCTTCTCCTCGGCCATCTCGTCCTGGTTCATACGCACCTCGCGAAGGGCGCGGACCTGGGCAATGGACAGAGCGTCGACATAGGGGTTACGGACGCGGACGGCGCAGCCGAGCACGCGGCGGCGCTGCAGCGGCCACTCGTCACCGACGATGGCAAGGACCCACTTACGTGTGAGCTGCATCTCGGTGAAGACCTTCTCGGACAGATCCTGGCGATCACCCAGGTGCAGATACATCTTGGCGATGCGCTGATCGGTCTTGGCGATCGACATCTCGATGTTGTCGATAAAGGTGCGGAAGAACGGCCACTCCTGGTAGGCAGCCTTGAGCTGGTCAAGGTCGCCCAGCTGCTCGCAGGCGGTACCCAGGCCGTACCAGGCGGCCAGGTTAATGCGTGCCTGGCTCCAGCTGAAGATCCACGGAATGGTACGCAGGTCGTCGAGCGACTTGGCGCCCAGGCCGCGCTTAGCGGGACGCGAGCCGATCGGCAG
>CAJMSO010000326.1 GCA_905216075.1 uncultured bacterium
TCCCCGCACGATTCATGGACATCCAGGCCGCAAGGTCGCTGTCTCGGCCCGCACAGGCCAAATGCAGCGCCACGACCCAGGCTTCTGAGCCACCGACCTGCGTCTTGCTAATATCGAGCAGCTCCGCCTCTTCGCGAACCGATACCAGCGACGTATTGCGCAGATACGCCACGCGCTCCAGCAGCAAAGCGTTTTCGCGCATGTACGTAATCGATTCGTCGGCGAGCTTGAGCACCTGGACCGCACGGAACTTTGCGTTGACTGGCCGCCCCTCCGCCAGCGATTGCCAGCCCTCCAGCAATAGCCCAAACAGCTGAATTTGATTGTCGCGAACACGCACCGCAAAGCGGTCGAGCTCGCCAAACGCCACATCGTCGGTCACGGGCAAGCCCGCGAGCAGGCGCCGCGCCGCCAGCACCATACGCAGCCAAATGGATGGCGCCTTAAGCCCGCGGATATCGAGCGCCTCGAGTATCTGCGCCATCTTGTCATCGCGCTCGTCGGGTTTAGCAAACGAGCCGTCGAACAGCTCCACCAGCATATGGTCGGCCTGTATGAGAATCCCCGCGATGTCGAGCTCGCAATCATAGGCTTTGCGCGCCTTGAGCTTCGCGAGAACATTGCCGTCTTTCGCTCGCTCGGTTAGGTGGCGCTTGACCTCGATATGCGCGGACAGCATGTCGAGCACCTCGCAGGATGTCTGTTCTTGCACAACAGGGTTGGCGGGAAGCCCCAGGTCATTGTCGCCGTAAAAGGCGATAGTGAGCGCCTGTGCTATTTTCCAGGTAGCGGGGTCGAGCTCGCGCGCCGCCTGATCGCCCGCACGTTCGATAACGGACGCCATATACCTTGCGAGCTTTGTATTGCACACGCTGACAGCCGCCAGATACACGCCGAGCGCCTCGGCGGGTGCCGGCTCTTTCTCCTGCTTTTCCGCATTGACCATCGCCGTCGCCGCGCGGCAAATGTCCCCTCCGTGCCCGGTCAGGGCAAGATCGGCCCCATACTGCCCGGCAAGTTCCAACACCACATGGCGGTCCAAGAACGCATCGGCCAGGTCCATAGCCAAATCGCATCGGCCCGCCTTAATCAAAATGCGAGCAGCCCGCGATACAAGTTCGGGACGGATCTCGGCAACGAGCTTTCGCAGCCTCAGGCGCGCGTTGTCCTTAGCGCCCAAACACCTAAAGGTGCGATCAGACGGATCCACGCCAAAAAACGGATAATCGCGCACAAAGATGGACTGGTCGATCATCGAAAGCCTTACACCGCACGCCTCTAGCTCCGCAATGCGACCCTCGCCCATCAGCACCATCAAGCAGGCAACGGTAAACAAAAGGTTGTTCTCGAGCGATGCGAGATCTGCCAGCGCCGCACCGTACACGTTGACGATTTCGTTCTCGAGCAACCCGGCAACATCGCCCTGTCCATACATTCCCGTCTGCAGGGCAGATACCAGCTCTGGCACACCCTGCGTGAGCCGATAAAAATCGAGCGATGTACTGATCGAAAACGCCGTAGCCCATGACGAATACTCATAGGCGTGCACCTTGAGCATCTGCGCATTGACTTTTACAGAATCGCCCAACCCGTGGATAAGCAATCGGTTGGAGGGGCGGCAAGTAATAAAGACCCCCGTCCCCGTAGCACGTAAGCTGCGGATTCGATCGATGAGGTCCTCTGTTTCGCGCTGCTCGAGATTGGGCACGTTGTCGATCGCAACGAGCGAATGCGGTTTGTCCTTAAGCTCATCGGCGACAACCTCGAGCTGCATAAAGAGCTCGCGTCCAATCGCGCGGTCGGCCTCGATTATCCGAACCGGCCCTCGCGTGGGATCCGATTTAACTTCCTGCACGTATTGCAGCAATACCGACGTCTTACCAAACCCGTCGGGCGCGTAAAGCAGAACGATTCCTGCCTTGCGCCCTTTAACGATGAGCTCGTTCATCAAGCGATCGCGCCGCACCATATAGCCGCCGCCCGTCGGCATCAACTCGAGGTCGTCCGTATTGCCCAGATCGTTTACCATGCCTGCTCCTCAACTCGACCATATGGACACCGTAGCTGCAGGACCATATGAGCCACCCCGTGAATAGCGCGACTTAGAGTTTTTGGTTGTCTGCCGGTACGTGTTTGGCAAGTTTTTGTACAGCGAGGCCCGATGGTAATTTATGGCTCTTCGGTGGTTTCTGTGGGAGAGATTCC
>CAJMSO010000327.1 GCA_905216075.1 uncultured bacterium
GGAGGCGCAGGAGACCCTCGGCCGCACGCCGGACAACATCATCGCCATCCGTCCGCTGCGCGAGGGCGTCATTTCGGACTACGAGATGACCGAGCTGATGATCAAGGAGTTCATCCGCAAGGTACAGGGCTTCCGCCTGTTCAAGCCGAACGTCGTCATCTGCGTGCCCTCGATCATCACCGAGGTCGAGGAGCTCCAGGCCACGCGTAATGCCGAGTCCAAGAAGATCGGCGCCCTGATGAAGGAAGGCAAGAAGGACGAGGCCGAGGCCGCCAAAGAGGCCGTGCGCGCCGTCAACGAGAAGATTGACGGTCTGGCCGAGCGCCGCACTGCTCTCGAGCAGGAGCAGTACGACTTCATGGCTCACCTGCCCAACATTCCGTGCGAGGCCACCCCGTACGGTAAGGACGAGGACGAGAACATCGAGCGTCGCCGCTGGGGTACCCCGCGCGAGTTCGACTTCGACTTTAAGCCGCACTGGGATCTGGGAACCGACCTCGACATCCTCGACTTCGAGCGTGGCAACAAGCTCTCCGGCAGCCGCTTCACCGTTCTCGGTGGCGCCGGTGCCCGCCTGGAGCGCGCCCTTATCAACTTCTTCCTGGACACGCACACGAGCCGTGGCTTTAAGGAGTGGTGGCCGCCCATCGTCGTCAAGCGTCAGACCATGTTCGGTACGGGTCAGCTGCCCAAGTTCGAGGACGACGCCTATCACGTCTCGGGCGACAACTTCCTGATCCCTACCGCCGAGGTCGTGCTTACCAACCTGCACGCCGGCGAGGTTCTCGATGCCGACACCCTGCCGCGTCGCTACACCGCCTTCACCCCCTGCTTCCGCGAGGAGGCCGGTTCCGCCGGTCGCGACACTCGCGGCATCATTCGCCAGCACGAGTTCGACAAGGTCGAGATGGTCAAGTTTGCCAAGCCGGAGGAGTCCGACGAGGAGCTTGAGAGCATGACCGCCGAGGCCGAGTTCCTGCTTCAGCAGCTGGGCCTTCCGTATCGCGTGATTAGCCTGTGCACCGGCGACCTGGGCTTCTCTGCCCGTCAGACCTACGACATCGAGGTCTGGCTGCCGAGCTACAACGCCTACAAGGAGATCAGCTCCTGCTCTAACTGCGGCGATTTCCAGGCCCGTCGCGCCAACATCAAGTATCGCGACCCCGAGAACTTCAAGGGCTCGCGCTACCTGCACACCCTCAACGGTTCCGGCCTGCCGGCTGGCCGCACCATGGCCGCCATTCTGGAGAACTACCAGAACGCCGACGGCACCATCACGGTCCCCGAGGTTCTTCGTCCTTACATGGGCGGCCTCGAGAAGATCGAGCCGGTTGCGTAGGTTGCCTGCATAAGCGATTTGCAAGGGCGCTCCTTTCTGGGGCGCCCTTTTTGTGTGCGGTGCTTTACCATATCGCGCGGACAGCTCAATAGAAAACACACGAACAAACGTTCTGTATACAGCCATCTACCTGCTATGCTTTTGTTAAATAGAAGCGAGAGGAAGGGGATGCGATGGAGCTGTTTGATGAGCGGGTAGTTTTGTTTGAGAGCGATGAAGGTGGGGAGCACCTACTAGTTACGTGTGAGCCATCGGGTATGGGTGGTTTGGTGGTGCGGCAGACGAGCGAGGGTCCGTTAACCCAATGGTGCTTTGAGGAGTCGCTGCATGTAGTTGAGACCTTTGTGACGCACGAGGGGCTTGTGGCGCTTGAGCAGTTCTATGGAGTTGGGACTTCTAACCAGGTAGCGCGCATGCTGAGCATCTCGTTTGCCGATTATGACTGCGCCCAGCGGGTGCGTTCGCTTTTGAGGGAACTCGGTGCCGGGTTCGATGTGGTTGAAAAACCGATTGATCGCATTGGGGATGTTGGCGCATGCGGAGCTGCGTGAGGAGCATATTCTCGAAAAAAGTTTGAGATTGTGCTTGACTCCAACTAACTAAAGTGGTTTTATATGTCTTGCGCTGCGGCGTTACCTCAGCTGGATAGAGGGTCTGACTACGAATCAGAACGTCATAGGTTCGAATCCTATACGCCGCACCAATCGAACTTGAAGCCTCCGGCAACGGGGGCTTTTCTTTTATGGCAACACCGCATGGATTCGAACCTCGGTCGAGGCACGAACGGTTTAATCACTACTTCGTAAAATTTTTGGCTCTTCGGTGGTTTCTGTGGGAGAGATTCCGGCATAGGCCCAGCTC
>CAJMSO010000328.1 GCA_905216075.1 uncultured bacterium
GGTGCGTGCGAGCCTCATCGGAACTGTGGAGCCGGTTTCGGCGACCATCACCAGCGCCGTTATGCTGGGCACGGTGTTTTTGCCGACCGACCTTATCGGCTTTGCCATGATCATCGTGATGATGTTCCTCACGGTGTAGCTGGCGCCGCCGCCGAGACAGAAAAGGTGTTGTGCCGCATTTTCGCCAATTGATGTCCGTGTCTGGAGTTTAGCTGTCGATGCTCAAAATGCCATAAACTGGTAACGTTATGGACTTTTTCATTGCGACTCAATTGCGAGGATTTCTTTATGGCTGGTAATCACTTTAAGGGCAGCGATAGCGGCCGTCCTGCAGTTCCGCCGCGTCCGAACGGGGCTGGTAAGGCCGGCACGCCGGGCGGCGCTGGACAGGGCGGTTCCGGTAAGCGCGTGTCCCCGGGCGAGACGGCGATGTTTACCGCTCTGTACGAGCAGTCTCAAAAGGCAAAAAAGACCGGCCGTGCAAGAGGGAATGTCTTTGCGGGCGGGGCAACCTCCACGTCGCAGCCGAGCGGGGCTCCTTCGGTACCCGCGAACAACGCAGGTGCTGCCAACGCCGCGAATGGCGCCGGCAACGTTAATGCCGGCAAGGCCGCCAACAATACTCCCTCTGCCGGTGGCGCGGGGCTTACGGGTAACCTTGGCACGATCTACACCGGCGCCTCCGAGACTGGCACGTTCGCCCGCCTGGATGATAGCGGCGCCGAGTTTGCGGGCTCGGGTTCCAAGGAAGATTATTACGATTTTGGCTTGAACTACGGTAGCGACGCTTCGTCGAGTTCGACCTCTGACGGTCTGGTCCGTCATCGCCATCGCAAGGGCGAGCGCAAAAAGCGTCACACCGGCGCCATTATTGCCGCTGTGGTCGCGGTGCTTCTCGTTGCGCTTGGCGCAAGCGGCTTTATGCTGCTTAACTCGGCAAAGACCGTAAAGAGCGAAGCGAAGGAGGCTGTCGAGATCGTCGGTGGCCTTAAGGACAAGGTCACGTCGGGCGATTTTTCGACGCTGCCTGACGACGCGAAGAAGATCGATGAGCTCTGTAACAGCATGAAGGCGGAGACCTCGAGCCCGCTGTGGACGGCGGCTTCGTTTATCCCGGTGTATGGCAGCGATATCAATGCGGCCCGCACCATGATTGACGCCCTGTCCGATGTCTCGAGCAATGCGCTGGTTCCCATGGCCGATAACCTTTCGCAGGCTACGCCCGGCAAGCTGTTCCAGGACGGCATGATTAACGTGTCCGCGCTGCAGGCGGTCGCCGATTCGCTTTCCAGCAGCTCGAAGGTGTTCAAGAGCGCCAACGAGAAGGTCCAGGGCATTGGCGATACTCATATTTCCCAGGTGACCGAGCTGGTCGATAAGGCCAAGGACGGCTTTGCCACCCTCAACGGCGCGGTTGACGCGGCGGAGAAGGTCGCCCCCGTCCTTCCCCAGATGCTCGGCGCCAACGGCCAGACGCGCAACTACCTTATGTACGCCATGAACAACGTCGAGATTCGTGCCTGCGGCGGCTTTGGCGGTTCGCAGGGCCTGATTTCGGTCACCGACGGTCAGATGTCGATTGGCGAGTTTGTTCCCCGCATTGGACTCAGCGAGGATGAGGCGGTCGAGAGCGTCGACGAAGAGGATGAGGCGCTGTTCGGCAACCACAGCAACCTGTACAACTCGGGCAATACCTATTCGCCTGATTGGCCCCGCAACTCGCAGCGTGTCGCCGCGCTGTGGAAGTCCCAGTATGGACAGGACGTTGATGGCGTCATCGGTATCGACCCGGTGTTCCTGCAGTATCTGCTGGGCCTGGTCGGTAACGTGTCACTGCCCGACGGAACGGTTGTCGACGGCACCAACGCCGCAAAGGTCCTCATGCACGATGTGTACTGGAACTATCCGGTCGAGGAGTCGGACGGCATCTTTGCATCCGTCGCCAGCGCTGCCTTCGACAAGGTCCTTGGCGGTATCGGCGATGTCGATGTTACGAAGCTTGTCAGCGCCGTTGAGCGCGGTGCCGAAGAGGGCCGCCTGATCGCGTGGATGAGAAACGATGATGAGCAGAATGCCATCAAAGAGACGGGCATTGACGCTTCGCTGCCCGATCCGGATGATCCGAGTGCCGATCCCGTTGCCGGCGTTTACTTTAACAACCTGAGCTTCTCCAAGCTCGACTGGTATC
>CAJMSO010000329.1 GCA_905216075.1 uncultured bacterium
ATGTAATGCGTCCCGTTATCGACATCCGCAACGTGCACCGCATCTTTGAGAGCGAGGCAGGTTGCGCCCACATCTTGCACAACGTGAGCCTGGCGGTAAAACCCGGCGAGTTCGTCGCCATTACCGGCCCTTCGGGCTCGGGCAAGTCAACGCTCATGAACATCCTGGGCTGCCTGGACAAACCGACGGCGGGCGACTATTACCTGCAAGGGCTCAACGTGGCCGAGCTCGATGATGACGAGCTCACCGAAGTCCGCGCCCTGAGCATTGGCTTTGTCTTTCAGAGCTTCAACCTGCTGCCGCGCCTGTCGGTTATCGAAAATGTCATGCTGCCGCTGGCCTACACCAATGTGCCCCGTAGCCAGCGCGAAATGCGCGCCGTTCACGCGCTGCAGGCCGTCACGCTACCGGTCGACCACTGGGACCACCGCATATCCGAGCTCTCGGGCGGCCAGATGCAGCGTGTCGCCATCGCGCGCGCCCTTGTCAATGACCCACCCATCATCCTGGCCGATGAGCCGACGGGAAACCTGGACTCCGCTACCGGAGCGCTTGTGATGGAGACCTTCCATAAGCTCCAGAAGCGCGGCAAAACCATCGTTCTTATCACACACGACCCCGGCATCGCCGCCGAGGCCGACCGTGCCGTGACCATCCGCGACGGTCGCATTCACGACGGCGCGTATATTCCACATGCACCGAAGACCCTGCGCAGCGCCGTAGATAACCTGCCCATGATTTCCGCCTCCGCCAACCCGCCGAAAGGAGTGGTGGCATGAGCGCCCGCGATCTCATCCAGGAAGCCCTTCACTCGCTCGAGGCCAACAAGGGGCGCAGCCTGCTCACCATCCTGGGCATTGTCATCGGCATCGCCTCGGTTATTGCCATGACTTCGCTCATCGGCGGCATCCAAAATAGCTTGGTCAACAGCCTGGGCCTCAACGCAGCTCGTATGGTTCAGATCTATTCGTCCCAAGAACTCACCGATTCCGACGTTCAGAAGCTTCAAAAACTGGTGCCGCAGATAGAGCAGATCGGAATTGTCGACAGCGCGTACACCGAGTACAAGACCGGCGATAAAAGCTATACCGTCATGGCGCAGGGCGTCGATAGCGACATGCTCGACGCCGTGGGTGCCAGCAAGCTCGTTGCGGGGCGTACCTATTCCCAGGCCGAATCTCAATCAGGCTCGCGCGTAGCGCTCATCAGCCGCGGCGGCGCCGATCAGCTTTACGGCAACGAACAGGATGCACTGGGGAAAACCATCAAGGTGTCCAACGGCGAGGTGCAGATTGTAGGCGTGATTGATGGCGGCAGCGACTCCATGGGCTCGCTCACGCTGTATATGCCACGCGAAACCATCTCCGGGCTGTTTGGCGACGAGAATCCTTCATTCCCCAGCGTGACGGCACTTGCCGCCGAGGGCACGGACATGGATGAACTCTGCAAGACCATCGAGTCCAAGGTGCGCGCGATAAAGGGCATCGAGGAGGAGGATGAGTACGACAGTGTATCGGCGACATCCATGAAAAGCGCCATCGATGCACTCAACTCCTTTATGGGCGCGTTCTCGCTCATCATGGGTGCTGTCGCCAGCATCTCGCTGCTTGTCGGCGGTATCGGCATTATGAATATGATGCTCACCAACGTGACTGAGCGCATTCGCGAGATCGGCATCCGCCGCGCTCTGGGCGCCAGTCGTCACGATATCACCGCGCAGTTTTTGGCCGAGTCTTCGGCGCTGTGCGTCACCGGTGGACTGTTGGGTGTCCTGATTGGCTATCTGCTGGCATGGGGACTCACGTTCTTTGCCGCAAGCTCGGGCATCATGAGCGAGTTTGGAGCTACCGGGACGATCACGCCAAGCTTCTCCATTACGACAGTGTTGAGCGCGTTTGCCGTCTCCGTCGGCATCGGCGTAATCTTTGGCTTCTATCCCGCTCGCCGCGCAGCAAAGCTCGACCCGGTGGAGTGCCTACGCTACCAGTAAGCCACCACCAACAAGTTGCGGTGAATTAGGGACTGAAAATGCTATCTAGCAGTAAAAACAGACACTATTTCACCGCAACTTATTGAAGGGCTGCTTGCGCCAGTTCCGGGCGTCGTCCTCGAGCTATTGACGGATGACGGTCTTGTACGGTTCGAGCTTGCTCGAGGCGCTCCTCCTCGCGGGCGGGAGG
>CAJMSO010000330.1 GCA_905216075.1 uncultured bacterium
GCAAGAGCTGGGTCATGGACTTTGGCTTCGACCGCATTCTCAACGAGTATCCCGACACGTTTGAGGGCTACTTTATCTTCGATGCCGATAACGTTATCTCCCGCGATTACGTTTCCAAGATGAATGATGCCTTTGACCAGGGCTTCCATGTGGTGACGAGCTATCGCAATTCCAAGAACTTCGGCAGCTCGTGGATCTCGGCTGCTAATGCCACGTGGTATCTACGCGAGGCGCGCTTCCTCAACAACGCGCGTAATATCTGCAAGACGTCCTGCGCTGTTTCGGGTTCGGGTTACCTTATCTCGTCAAGCGTTATCGAGGGCATGCACGGTTGGCAGTTCCACACGCTGACCGAGGACATTCAGTTCACTACGTTCTGCGCTATTCACGGTATTCGCATTGGCTATGCGCCGGCGGAGTTCTTTGACGAGCAACCCGTGACGTTCAAGGCATCCTGGAAGCAGCGTATGCGCTGGACCAAGGGCTTTTACCAGGTGTTCTTTACCTACGGTAAGCATCTGGTCAAGTCGACGTTCCGCTATCATCGCTTTGCCGCCTACGACATGTTCATGACGATCGCCCCGGGTATGCTGCTATCGCTGATCTCGATGCTCGCTAATGCGACGTTCTTGATTGTGAGTGGCCTTTCGCATGGTTTCTTGGCTACCGAAGTCGAGATGCAGGCGTGCGCCGCTTCGCTCATTATGACCTTCGCCATGATGTATCAGACCTTCTTTATCCTGGCGCTGCTCACGACTATCTTTGAGTACAAGCACATTCACTGCGCGCAAAAGTGGCGTCTGGTGACTAACCTGTTTACCTTCCCGATCTTTATGTTCAGCTATATCCCCATCACGGTGGCCGCGCTGTTCCTGAAGGTCGACTGGGTGCCGACGCAGCACGCCGTCAACGTTACCCTTGACGAGGTCATGCAAGGCGCCAAATAACCACCACCAAAACCACCGCAAAGGGGACAGGCACCTTTGTGGTGGTTTTTGCTTTTGCGATGCAGCTCGAGGAGGAGTCCGATGGTCTATATCCCGTTTTGGATTTGCATCTTTGCCGGCGTGGCAATTGATGCCCGAGAGCGACGGTTTCCCAATGGGCTTGCCGGCGCATGTGCCGTGGCGGCGTTGGCGGGCGTTTGGCTCGACAGGGGCGTTAACACTGCACTTGATCATGCCGGTCTTGCGGTCATCGTCTACCTTGCTCTCGTGCTGACTGAGTCCCTCTGGCGTCGTTTTCGCCAAACCCCGGGCATCGGCATGGGAGATGCTAAGGCACTCTTTGCGCTATGCACGCTCGACCCTATGGGCGGCATCGTGGCATTTGCCGTTTCGCTCCTGGTCCTGGCCCTCTCCTGCCTCTTCACAAAATCACGCTCCCTGCCATTGCTCCCGTTTTTGGTGCCGATTTTTGCCATAATCGAGGTCGTGGGCTGCACTTTGTAACCGATTGCGCATCCTTCTTAAGGAGCATGCCATGGCAACTAATCAAGAAACGGCCGTCATTAAGGCGCGCATGGACCGTATTCCCTCGGCGTTGTCGCCCGAACTGGTCGAGCGCATTGTCGCCGATCGTGCTTCGGGCTATGTCAACCCGTATCGTTGCAACGACGATCAGGTCATTCGTCGTATTGATCGCGCCGCCGACAAAGGTACGCTTATGCGTCCGGCGTTTATGCGCGATACCGAAAAGATACTTCATCTTCCGGCGTACACCCGTTATGCAGGCAAAACGCAGGTCTTTAGCTTCCGTAGCAATGACGATCTGTCACGCCGCGGTTTGCACGTGCAGCTTGTCTCCCGCATTGCGCGCGATATCGGTCGCGCCCTGGGGCTCAATTGCGATTTGATCGAGGCGATTGGCCTGGGTCATGACTTGGGACACACGCCTTTCGGCCATGCCGGCGAGCGCTTCCTCAACGATATCTATCATGAGCGCACGGGGCGTTATTTTTTCCATAACGTGCAGTCGGTCCGCGTGCTCGACGCACTGTACGGCCGCAACGTGTCGCTCCAGACGCTCGACGGCGTGCTATGCCATAACGGCGAGTACGAGCAGCGTGTGTTTGAGCTCTCGGACATGAGCTCCTTTGACCAGTTTGACCAGACGGTTGAGGATTGCATTGCCACGGGCTATAGCGCAATTGGGCATCTGCGTCCCATGACGCTCGA
>CAJMSO010000331.1 GCA_905216075.1 uncultured bacterium
GTGAGCCCAAGCTTACGTACTACGTCAATGAGAAGAAGAGCGCCATTGCGCCCAAGGTGACCGATACCGGCGCCAATACTATCGAGGAGCAGATCAATTCGGAGTTTGTCTCCACGGTGGGCGAGACCGTGGCGGGCATCGCCAAGGATGCCGGCATCGATTTTAAGGATAAGACCGCCCAGGTTCAGGATTCGTTGACGAGTTCGGTGTCCGAGGCATCCGGTACCTTGAGCGAGGTTCGCGATTCGATCAACGACATGAACACCGCTATCGACAAAACGAGCGGTGCTATCGCCTCGGCGGATGGGGCGCTGGCCGGTTTGCAGGGTCAGACGCCTTCGCTGACTCAAGCGATCTCCCAAGGCAACGACCTGTTGGGCGAAGCACGCACCACCGCGGGCAAATCGATTACCTCGCTCTCTAAGGCGCTTTCGGAGGGAAGTGTTGCACTGTCCAAGACGTCGGCTTCGGCGAACGCTGCGGTCGGAAAGATGACGGGCGCCTTGACGTCTACGACCACTCGCATCGACAACTCGCTCGAATCGCTTCAAACGACAATTGACCACAACAACGCGCTGATCGACCGCCTGCAGAAGTTGGCGGACAGCGTGCCGACGGGTTCGGAGGAAATCAACGCGCTCATCGCGTCGACGATCAATACGCTTCGAGGACAAAACGAAAGCCTCCAGGCCGTCAAGGACAATCTCTCGGCGCAGTCGAGTGCGATTGCGAATGACGCTTCGGCCGTTTCGAGCGCCAGCGACGCTATCAATACTGCAATTCAGACCGGCACGACCAACATTGGCCAGGCTCAGACGGATCTTGGTCAAAATGCGCTGCCGAAGGCTTCCAGCGCGCTCGACTCTTTCTCGGTTGCATCGGGCGACCTAACCGGTATCGTGTCGGGCCTCACGCCTACAATCGCCAATGCGCGCGGTACGCTATCGCAGCTCGATGCCACGCTCAAGCAGGCCAAGACCACGCTGTCCCAGACCGATGCCTCACTTGCCAAGGTTCAGGACAAACTTGCGACCGCTGCCAACGACATCGCGGCGCTGCGGACCTCCGAGTCCATGGGCGAGCTGTCTGATCTGATGGGCGTCGATGTCAATGACGTGGCAGATTTCATGGCATCTCCGGTTGAGTTGACGTCCAAGTCGATCTATCCGGTCAAGAGCTTTGGTTCGGGCATCGCTCCCTTTTACACTAATCTGGCGCTTTGGGTGGGCGGTTACGTACTCATCGCCATCTACAAGCTCGAGGTCGATCGCGAGGGCATTGGCAGCTTTACGGCGCGCCAGGGCTACTTCGGCCGTTGGATGCTCCTGGTGATCTTGGGCGCGCTCCAAGCCATCATCGTGACGGTGGGCGATCTGGTGATTGGCGTGCAGTGCATCAACCCGCTGCTGTTCGTGCTGGGTGGCATCGCCATCTCGTTCACGTACGTCAATATCATCTACGCGCTGTCCACTACGTTTAAGCATATCGGCAAGGCGATTGGCGTCATCCTGGTTATCGTGCAGATTCCCGGTTCGTCGGGCATGTATCCCATCGAGATGATGCCCGGCTTCTTCCAATGGCTGCATCCGCTGCTGCCCTTTACCTACGGCATCAATCTGCTGCGCGAGACCGTCGGCGGCATGTACTCGTTCAACTACCTGTTCAACCTGTGCATCTTGGGCGTGTTTCTTGCCGTCGCACTCTTTATTGGCCTACAGCTGCGTCCGCTGCTGCTCAACCTCAACCTGCTCTTTGACAAGCAGCTTTCCACGACAGGCCTTATGATCTGCGAGTCCAATGACCTGCCGCGCCAGCGCTATTCGCTGCGTACAGCAATGCGCGTCATACTCGATTCCGATTCGTATCGCCGTGAGCTGCTCGAACATGCAGTGGCTTTTGAGCATCGTTACCCGTACTACATCAAAGGCGGCTTTGCTGCCGTGGTGGGCGTGCAGGTGCTGATCTTTGTGCTCTCGACGGTTCTCGATATCGACAATAACGGCAAGATCATCTTGCTGGTCATTTGGATTATCTCGGTCATTGTCATTTGCGGCTGGCTGATCAATATCGAGTACATCCGCGCAAGCCTCAACACCCAGATGCGCATCTCGGCGCTTTCGGACGAGGACCTGCGCCGCGAGATGCGCGAGCACACGGCCGCCATTCC
>CAJMSO010000332.1 GCA_905216075.1 uncultured bacterium
GAATCCTGCGCGGCCTGCACGGTCAGCGCGCGACGGGCCTCATCATCGAGTGAACGGTCCTGGCGCAGCTTGGCCTGTGCGGCACGCATGCGACGCTTGATGGTGTAGAGCTCAAGCGTATCAAGCATAAACACGATGTTCGTCTCGGTGGGGTGTTTGCTCGTCGCGGAGATGCGCCCGGCACTCACAAGCGTTGCCGCATCGGGACACACTGAGCGCGCCGCATCCATGCAGGCTGCAGGATCGGTTCCCGGCGGCGTTGCCAGAACGGCCCATGCAATGGACTCGTGACGCGGGTCAACCCACTCGATGGAGCAGATGCGGTCGGCATACGTGCGGAACAGGTCGGGGTAGCTCGTGAGCATCGTCAGCAGCTCACGCTCCCCCGCCAAAGACATTCGCTCCAGGTCGGTCAACACGATCGGCATCGTCGGCGCCGCGGACGCGTCCGTTGCATCGGCAACCGGCGAAGTGCCATCCATGCCAACCGGCACATCGATCGGCGGCATATCGTCGACGACCTCGACCGACGCGGCCCCGTAGGCCTCGAGCGGCACGTAGTCGTACGGCTCTTCCTCGACCGGTGTGGACGCCGGCGGTGTCGCCCCCGACGCCCAGGCGCCGCGAGACGTACCCTGCGAACCAGACGCCCGACCTCCCGTGCTGCCCGCGCGCTCGGTCTGCGCCCGCTGGCGCTCGTAGTTTTGCTCGCGACGACGCTCGGCATCCTCGCGCTTGGCAACATCGCGAAACACGCGGCCCGAGCTCGAACGCACCGTGTCCAAGTCCAACCCCAGCAGGTCGGCAATCTGGATAAAGTACGTATCGATCATGTAGCTATCGCGCAGCGGATAGATGAGCGTCAGCGCATCCTCAAGCGCTTTGGCACGACCGCCCGGCGTGGTAATGTCGCTCGACTCCTGCAGTGAGCGGTACACAAAGTCCATGAGGGGTTCGGCGGCGTCGATACGTGCCTGCAGTGCCTCGCCGCCATGCGCCGTGATGAACTCCATGGGGTCGTTGCCGTCGGGGAGCACCACGCAGCGCAGGTCCATGGAATCCTGCTCGATAAACTGAATCGCGCGACGGGCGGCCTTCTGGCCCGCTGCATCGCCGTCGAACATATACACGATGCGCTTGGCAAAACGGGTGAGTGTCTTTACATGATGTTCCGTCAGCGCCGTGCCCAGCGTGGCGACGACGTTTTTGATCCCCGCCTCCCAGCAGGCGATGCAGTCGGTATATCCCTCCACCACGATGGCGGTATCCTGCGCAACGATAAACTCCTTGGCCCAGTTAAAGCCGTAGAGGTTTCGCTTTTTATGGAACACGCTCGTCTCGGCGGTGTTGAGGTACTTAGGTTGACCGTCACCCATAATGCGCCCGCCAAAGGCAATGTTGTGACCCTGCTCGTCAAAGATGGGGAACATCACGCGGTCGTAAAAGCGGTCGGCAAGCTGCCCGCGCCCGCGACTCACGGCAACGTTGGCGTCGATCATCTCCTGCGGGGTAAAGCCCGCCTGCGACAAATGCGACACCAGCATGTTGCGACCCGGCGCAAAGCCCAGGCAGTAGCGGCGGCAGACGTCGCCGCCCATACCGCGGCTGGCAAAGTACTCGCGCGGACGGCTGTCCTTACCGCGCATAAGCATGGTGTGGTAGAACTGGGCGGTCTCGGCGCACAGGTCATAGATGCGGGCGCGCTTGGTGCCGCGCTCGCGATGGGCGCCGGTATCGTGCAGCTCAATGCCGGCACGGTCGGCCAGGTAGCGAATCGACTCGGGAAAGCTCAGGTTCTCGCGCTTCATGATGTAGGTGAAGACGTCGCCGCCCTCGCCACAGCCAAAGCAGTGCCACACCTGCGTGGCGGGGATAATGTGAAACGACGGGGTCTTTTCGCCATGGAAGGGGCAGCAACCCCAAAACTCATGGCCGCGGGGCTTGAGCTCGACCGTTTCCTGCACGATAGCAACCAGGTCGGACGCAGCGCGTACCTGATCTTTTTCCTCATCGCTAATCACGAATGCTCACCCCCTGCTCACCCAAGTTGTGACGAATGTCCTCGATATTACCCTCGACGGTCGCAATCAACTCATCCAGCGAATCGAACACGCGCGAGGGACGCAGCCAGCGCGTAAACGCCAG
>CAJMSO010000333.1 GCA_905216075.1 uncultured bacterium
GAGCCTTACCGTCGGGACGGACGCCAAAGCCGATGATGATGGCGTTGGAGGCGTCGGCCAGGACGACGTCGGTCTCGTTGATGGCACCGACGGCGGAGTGGATCGTGTTGATGCGGACCTCGGACTGATCCATCTTGTCGAGCGAGTCCTGAAGAGCCTCGATGGAACCCTGGACGTCGGCCTTGATGATCAGGTTGAGCTCCTTGACCTCGGCGTCGGCGATGGTCTCGAAGAGGTTCTCGAGCGTGACGTGCTTCACGCGGCTCTGTTCCTCGATACGTGCCTTGAGCGAACGCTCATCGGCCAGGGCACGAGCCTCGCGCTCGTCCTCGAACACGCGGAACTCGTCGCCGGCGTTGGGCACGGACTGCAGGCCCAGGATCTCGACGGCGTCGGAGGGGCCGGCCTCGGTGACGGCGTTACCCTTGGGGTCGAGCATGGCGCGGACGCGGCCGTAGGTAAGGCCGGCGACCAGCGTATCGCCCACGTGCAGGGTACCGCGGGTCACCAGCACCGTGGCAACCGAACCGCGGCCCTTGTCGAGCTTAGCCTCAAGGACGTTACCGGAGGCAAAGGTGTCGGGGTTGGCCTTGAGCTCGAGCACGTCGGCCTGGAGCAGCACGGTCTCGAGAAGGTCGTCGATACCGATCTTCTGCTTGGCCGAGATGTTGACGAACATGTTCTGTCCGCCCCACTCCTCGGGGATGATGCCGTACTCGGTGAGCTCCTGGCGCACGCGGTCGGGGTTAGCGCCCGGCTTATCGATCTTGTTGACGGCGACGACGATGGGTACGCCGGCGGCCTTGGCGTGGTTGATCGACTCGACCGTCTGGGGCATGACGCCGTCGTCAGCGGCGACGATCAGGATGACGATGTCGGTCACCTTGGCGCCACGGGCACGCATAGCCGTAAAGGTGGCGTGACCCGGGGTATCGATAAAGGTGATCTTGCGGTCGTTGATCATGACCTGCGAAGCGCCGATGGCCTGGGTAATGCCGCCCGCCTCGCCGGCAGCGACGCCGGTGTGACGGATGGCGTCGAGCAGGCTCGTCTTGCCGTGATCGACGTGACCCATGACGGTGACGACCGGGGCGCGGGGCTTAAGGTCGGCGGGATCGTCGTAGAACGAGAAGGTGTTCTCCTCCTCGGGGGTGATGATCTTGATCTGACGGCCAAGGTCGTCGGCAACGAGCTCGACGAGGTCGTCGGACATGGACTGCGTCATGGTGAGCGGCGTGCCCAGCAGGAACAGGCGCTTGATGATGTCGTTGGCCGGAACGTCGAGCGCCTCGGCGAGCTCCTGGACGGTAACGCCCTGGGAGACCTTGATGGCGTCGAGCTCCTCGGGGTTCACGCCCTGGGCCAGCGCCTCCTCTATCTTGCGCTCCTCCTGAGCCTTGGCAGCCTCGCGCTCGCGCTTCTCCTTGCGCTTCTTGCGGCGACCGGTGGACTCGCGAGAGGCCTCCTCGACGGCAGCACGAGCCTCCTCGAGCACCTTCTCGCGGCTGTACTCCTCGGCCTCACGAGCCATGCGGCTGTAGTGGTCCTCATCGTTGCCGTGACCGCCCTTGCGCTTCTTGCCCTTGCCCTGTTTATCGGGGTTGGGGAAGTCCATGCCGGCAGCGACGTTGTTGCTGGCGTTGGTGCGATGACTGTGCGGACGGCTCTCGGAGGCGTTGCGCTCGGAGTTGTTGTCGGAGGCGTTGCGATCGTTACGACGGCCACCGCGGCGACGGTTACCGCGCTCGGCGGCGCGCTCGGCCTTTTCCTTGTCCTCGGCGTCCTTCTTCTCCTTGAGCACGGTCTCCTGTGCGGCGATCTGGTCGAGCAGCGAGCGGAAGCGCGAACCGGAGTCGGAAGCGGGGACGGCGCGGCGCTGGGCCTCGCGGGCAGCCTCCTCCTTCTCGCGGGCAAGGCGCTCCTGCTCGGCCTTCTTCTTGGCCTCGGCCTCGGCGCGGGCGGCCTCCTCGGCAGCCTGGGCGGCGGCGAACTGGCGGCGCTCCTCCTCGCGTGCCTTCTCGGCGGCGATGCGCTCGCGCTCGGTACGTTTCTTGGTGCGATCTAGGTAAGCGTCTACTTCCGCTTTTTGATCTGCCGTAGTTAATTGTTGAACCAATTCACTTTCCGGAGCTAATACCATAAA
>CAJMSO010000334.1 GCA_905216075.1 uncultured bacterium
ATAAGATCGACCGCGTGGTGTATAACGTTCACGCCTATATCGACGAGGATAGCAATATTCAGCACGATTCCTTCTTTGGCATGTTCCCCGCGCGAGGCCACCAGAGCGCCATCCTGACGTTCGTGTGGACCAAGAGCTCATCCAACGCCACGAATATCGACTGGAAGATGCGCATCGTAAGCATGGACGACACCATTGCCGAGCGCATTCAAAAACAGGTCAACTCGGTTTCGTCGCTTATCGAGGACCCGGTGGTGAGCCAGACCAAGATCACGGAGGAGCAGGCCGAGCGCGATCTTGAGCATCGTCTGCACGGTCGAGAGATCTTCCGCGGCGGAAAGCCCGATCGCACGCCGTCCGAGCTGCTGGAGCAGGACAAGCAAAAGTAGTCCGCAGCCACATAGAACGATGTCATCCCGCGTGAGCCGCAAGCCCACGCGGGATGATTTTTTTGGGACGGGGATTAAAAAATCATTCTGTCATGTATGCAGTTGGCGACAAAGCCCTGCTCTCAGAATGATTTTTTAATCCCCGTCCCAAAAAAATCATTATGCACAGGAAGTCATAATTATCATTTCGTAAACATTTCGATGAAATTAATGCCATGAGGCATGCTTGCGGTTACAATACCGCGAGGCCTAACTACACACCTTTAAGCCGGTCCTGTGAGACCGGGAAGGAGAATTATGGCGAACAACCATACCGCGGGCACTGCCGCCCGCACCTTCGCGCCCAGCGAGCTTTGCCAGCGTATGCTGGCCAAAACCAGCAAGGGCACCTGCGGTCCCTGCATCCTGTATCTTGAGGATGGGACCATTTTTTATGGACGTGCATGCGGCGCTGAGGGCACCGCGACCGGCGAAGTCTGCTTCAACACCTCGCTCGAGGGCTACTTTGAGGTCATGACCGACCCGAGTTATGCCGGCCAAATCGTAACCATGACCTATCCGCAGATCGGCAACTACGGTATCGACGAGACCGACGTCCAGTCGTCCTTCCCCGGCGACGACGTGCGCCCTACGAGCGCTCCGGCTATGCGCGGCATGATCGTTCGCGACATGTGCGCCACGCCTTCTAACTGGCGCTCGGCCGTCAGCGTGCCGGAGTACCTGCGCGCTCACGGCATCGTCGCTATCGAGGGTGTCGACACCCGCGCTCTGGTGCGCCATCTGCGCGACAATGGTTCCAAGATGGGCATTATCTCGACCGAGATCTTCGACGTCGACGAGCTTGCCGAGCGTCTGGCCGCAGCGCCCACGCTGGTAGGCGAGAACCTGGTCAAGACCGTAAGTTGCCCCGTACCTCACGAGTTTGTGGCCGCCGACCTGCCTGCCACGCATGACTTTGCACTTGCGGTTGCCGCTCCTGCCCGTCACAAAGTGGTCGCCTACGACTGCGGCGTCAAGCGCGGCATTCTGGAGGGCCTCGTCCGCGCCGGCTGCGACCTTACTGTCGTGCCGTGGGATACGCCTGCGAGCGAGGTACTCGACATGAATCCCGACGGTGTCTTCTTGTCCAATGGCCCCGGCGACCCTGACGCCGTGGTGGAGACCTACGAGCAGGTGCAGCAGCTGATCGGCAAGGTGCCGGTCTTTGGTATTTGTCTTGGTCACCAGATGATCAGCCTGGCCTGCGGTGCCCAGATGGAAAAGCTTAAGTTCGGTCACCGCGGTGGCAACCAGCCGGTCATGAACCTGGTAAGCCGTCGCGTGGAGATCACCGCGCAAAACCATGGCTTTGGCCTGCTGTTCCCCAGCTTGGGCAAGCTTGTCCCCGAGCTTTCCGGCGGCGAGACCGAGCATGCGGCCGATGGAGATCTGCGCGTCTGGGTGCGCCGCGGAATCGCGCCGGTCGTGATGAACGAGCGCTTTGGTCGCATTCGCCTGACGCATGTGAACCTCAACGACGGCACCGCCGAGGGCATCCAGCTGCTCGACGCCCCGTGCTTCTCGGTCCAGTATCACCCCGAGGCCTCGCCTGGCCCCACCGATGCCCACTATCTCTTTACCGCCTTTACGCGACTCATGGACGGCGAGGAGAACTACCTGGATATCGACACCGCGAAGGACCGCCTTGCCGGCTGGAACTTTGCTGAGTCCGAGACCGCTGAGACCGAGGAGAACTAAT
>CAJMSO010000335.1 GCA_905216075.1 uncultured bacterium
AGCCTGTGAAGCGGTGCGTGAAGCAGGTCTTTAACAACTGCATGACTTCCGAGGCCGCAACATCTGCGATCCATATTGCCAAGGCTAATGGCGGGGTAAAGGCCTAATACCTGCGGCGGAATACGGTGATAGTAAAAAGCGGATTGACCGCATAGCGTCAGGTCCATGACGTCCTCCTGGTCGAAATGTGCTTTTGGACCGTGCGATGCCAGCGTCAATTCGAAAGTATGCGGCAAAATCTGAACCCTGTGAGCAGACCTGGCTTTTGAGGCTAGTTTATCAGGCATTTTGTTGCGAAAAAACGGGGTGTGCTCGGAGGTCTCAGAATTTGCCGCATACTTCCGAAAACCAGGTCGATCTGGCTTTTGCTAAAACGATTTATCAGCGTCGGTTAAGGTGTGGGTTTGCCACCGGGCGAACACTTTTAGCGCTTGGGACTTTATTTTATGGGCCTCGAAGGGTGGATTTCGCACTTTTGGTAAAGAAATGAGTGCGTGTTTTGCCGTGCGCCGACATTGGCACAGAAAAAGGGCCCGGAAGGCTTTGCCTTCCGGGCCCTTTGCAATGCAAGTCTGCTTGCAAGTGCGATTTAGCGCACCTGAGCGACGTAAGCGACGTTGGTCGAGGAGACCTTGTCCTCGAGCTGAACGCTCATGCGGGGATCGCCGGCGGTGGCGACGGTCAGGTCGCCGGCCTCGACGTAGCCGAGCTCCTTAGCGGTCTCGATCGCCTTGACGATCGTGCCGTTGACGGTGCCCTGGGTAATCTCGGCCTGGTGCGGGATAACGCCCCAGTACATGATCATCTGCTGGACGGCCCACTCGTGGCGGGAGAACGCGCAGATCGGCATGTTGGGACGGAAGTGCGAGATCAGGCGAGCGGTACGACCGGTGGTCGTCGGCACGGTGATGCACTTGGCGCCAACGGTGGTAGCCATGTTCACAGCGGACATACCCACAACGTTGTTGACAACACGGGTGCCGTGAGCATCGGCCGGAACCTCGAGCGGAGCGTGAGCCGGGAGGTACTTCTCAGTCTCGAGAGCAATGCTGGCCTGCATCTTAACGGCCTCGACCGGGTACTTACCGGCAGCGGACTCGCCAGAGAGCATAACGGCGTCGGTGCCGTCGTAGATGGCGTTAGCAACGTCGGCAACCTCGGCGCGCGTCGGGCGCGGGTTCTGCTGCATGGAGTCGAGCATCTGCGTAGCGGTGATAACGGGCTTGTAGGCCGCGTTGCACTTGGCGATGATCTCCTTCTGGATGTGCGGAACAAGCTCGGGCTTGATCTCGATGCCCAGGTCGCCACGGGCAACCATGATGCCGTCGGAAGCCTCGAGGATCTCGTCGAAGTTCTCGACGCCCAGGGCGCACTCGATCTTCGGGAAGATCGTGACGTGCTCGCCACCGTTCTCGCGGCAAAGCTTGCGGATGCCGCGGACGGACTCGCCGTCACGGATGAAGGAAGCGGCGATGTAGTCGATGTTCTCGGTCAGGCCAAAGAGGATGTCCTGACGATCGCGCTCGGTGATGGCGGGCAGCGAGATGTTGACGTTGGGCATGTTGACGCCCTTGCGCTCGCCGATCAGACCGTCGTTCTTGACGACGCAGGTCATGTCCTGGCCGCTGACGGACTCGACCTCGAGGGCAACCAGGCCGTCATCGATCAGGATGAGGGAGCCCTTCTCGACCTCGGAGGGCAGAGCCAGGTAGTCGAGGGAGATGTGCTCAGCGGTGCCGTGGAAATCCTCGGACGTGGGCTGAGCGGTGACGACGATCTTGTCGCCGGTCTTGACGGCAACCTTCTTGCCGTCGACCAAAAGGCCGGTGCGGACCTCGGGGCCCTTGGTGTCGAGCAGGATGCCGACGGGCAGACCGAGCTCCTTGGAAATACGACGGACGCGCTCGATGCGACCGTGGTGCTCGTCGTAGGATCCGTGCGAGAAGTTAAAACGGGCGACGTTCATGCCCGCCTTGATCATCTCGCGGATGGTCTCGTCGCTATCGCAGGCGGGACCCATGGTGCATACAATCTTGGTGCGCTTGTACATTCAGACCTCCATCTGACATCGTCTTGCGCTGATAGATAAACCATAAGAAAT
>CAJMSO010000336.1 GCA_905216075.1 uncultured bacterium
CGCCTTTACGCGACTCATGGACGGCGAGGAGAACTACCTGGACATCGACACCGCGAAGGACCGCCTGGCTGGCTGGAACTTTGCTGAGTCCGAGACCGCTGAGACCGAGGAGAACTAACATGCCGAAACGTACTGACATCAAGCGTATCCTCGTTATCGGTTCGGGCCCCATCGTCATCGGCCAGGCCTGCGAGTTCGATTACTCCGGCGCCCAGGCCTGCAAGGTGCTCAAGGAAGATGGCTTTGAGGTTATCCTGGTCAATTCCAACCCGGCGACCATCATGACCGACCCGGGTCTTGCCGACCGCACCTACGTCGAGCCCATCACCGCCGAGTTTATCGAGCGCGTGATCAAGAAAGAGCGCCCGGACGCGCTGCTGCCCACGCTGGGCGGCCAGACCGGTCTGAACGCCGCCGTCGAGCTGGCGAAAGACGGCACGCTCGACAAGTACGGCGTCGAGATGATCGGCTGTGACCTTGCCGCCATCGAGCGCGGCGAGGACCGCAAGCTCTTTAACGAGGCCATGGCCGAGATCGGCCTGGAGGTCGCGCGCTCGGGCTATGCCTACAGCGTGGCCGACGCCGAGGCCATCGCCGAGCGCGTGGGCTATCCCTGCGTACTGCGCCCGAGCTTTACCCTCGGCGGCGCCGGCGGCGGCATCGCTCACACCCACGAGGAGCTCGTCTCCATCGTGAGCCAGGGCCTGGAGCTCTCGCCTGCCCACGAGGTGCTGGTCGAGGAGTCCATCGAGGGCTGGAAAGAGTATGAGATGGAGGTCATGCGTGATCACGCCGGCAACGGCATCATCGTGTGCTCCATCGAGAATCTCGACCCCATGGGCGTGCATACCGGCGACTCCATCACCGTGGCGCCGGCGCAGACCCTCTCCGACCTTGAGTATCAGCGCATGCGCGTGGCCTCGCTCGCCATTCTTGAGAAGATCGGCGTCGAGACCGGTGGCTCCAACGTGCAGTTTGCCGTGAACCCCAACACCGGCCGCCTGATCGTCATCGAGATGAACCCGCGCGTGAGCCGTTCGTCCGCCCTCGCTTCCAAGGCCACGGGTTTCCCCATCGCCAAGGCCGCCGCGCGCCTGGCTGTGGGCTACACGCTTGACGAGATCGTCAACGACATCACCAAGGCAACGCCCGCCTGCTTTGAGCCCACGATCGACTACTGTGTGGTCAAGGTGCCGCGCTTTGCCTTCGAGAAGTTCAAGGGTACCGACCCCACGCTCACCACGCGTATGAAGGCCGTGGGCGAGATCATGGCGATCGGCCGCACCTTTGAGGAGGCCTTTGGCAAGGCTATGCGCTCGCTGGAGGATGGCCACCAGGGCATTTGCGCCGGTGGCAAAGAGGGTGCCGATAAGCTGAGCGACGACGAGCTTGCTCAGGCCGTGGCAACCCCGACCGAGCATCGCATCTTCTTTGTGGTCGAGGCCCTGCGCCGCGGCTGGGATGTTGCGCGCATCCACACCATCTGCGGTATCGATCCGTGGTACCTCAACCGTATCAACGACATGGTGCAGGTCCAGGAGAGCATCCGCGGCCTGCGTGTGGAGGATATCGACGCCGACGCGATGCGCCTGCTCAAGCAATACGGTACGAGCGACGCCGAGATCGCTGCGCTGACCGGCTCGGACGAGCGCTTTGTGCGCGCCTATCGCAAGGGTCTGGGCGTGGTTCCCAGCATGAAGACGGTCGATACCTGCGCTGCGGAGTTCTCGGGTGCCACGGAGTACCACTACAAGACGTACGAGAACATCTACCGCACGAGCCCGGATGCCAAGAAGTGCGTGGCTCCCGACGAGACCACGCCGGCGGACAAGCCCAAGGCGATGATCCTGGGCGCCGGCCCCAACCGCATTGGCCAGGGTATCGAGTTCGATTACTGCTGTGTGCACGCGAGCTACGCGCTGGCGGCCCGCGGCTTTGAGACCATCATGGTCAACTGCAACCCCGAGACCGTTTCGACCGACTACGACACGTCCGACCGCCTTTACTTTGAGCCGCTCACCTACGAGGACGTCATGGACGTTATCGATGTTGAGCGCCCCGACGGCGTCGTGGTGACGCTTGGCGGCCAGA
>CAJMSO010000337.1 GCA_905216075.1 uncultured bacterium
TTAAGTGCTTTCCTTTGCGTGCGGAACTCGCGACGAACTAAACAGCCAGGCACGCTGTGCGCGTTCGTCATCATCCCGAGGGTTATCTGATGAAAGAAGGTGCGCCGGCTTTCGCCGGCGCTTAATAAGGGATCTAGTTGGTGCTCATTCGTTTTGCTGCGGATTCTACGTAGCTGGCCATCTCATCGACGTCGCAGACGTCTTCGAAGCGGACGGGCTTGGACTCGAGTTCGGCGAGCTGGGTCGGGGCGACCGTATTGGTTGCCTGCTCGAGCACGCGCATGGCCTCAAAGTCGTCTTCGGGAACGTTAAGCCCCAGAGCGTCGCAGCAGGCGCGCGGGAACTTGTAGGGACTGGCGGTCGAAAGCAGCACGCGAGCCTTGGCGCCCTCGGCGGGAGCGACCTTTTCAAAGACGTGATAGCCGCAAGCGGTGTGCGGGTCGATCACGTAGCCGTTCGCATCCCAGCAGCTCTTGATGGCGGCGCGAACCTCGTCCTCGCTGGCCCAGCCACAGCCAAAGACGCTCTGGATCTTGGACAGCAGCTCGGCGGGCACCTCGTAGCGGCCGGTCTGGGCAAGCTGCTCCATAAGGCCGGCATCGAGCTCGCAGTCGCCATCGGACAGGAAGTACAGCATGCGCTCCAGGTTAGAGCTGATGAGGATGTCCATCGACGGCGAGATGGTCGTGAAGAACGGGCGGTTGCGGTCGTAGACGCCGGTGGTCAGGAAGTCGGCCAGCACGTTGTTCTTGTCGCTCGCGACGATGAGCTTGGCGACGGGCAGACCCATGCGCTTGGCATAGTAGCCGGCCAGGATGTCGCCAAAGTTGCCGGTCGGTACGCAGAACTCCACGGCGTCGCCGGCCTCGATGGCGCCGGCGCGCAGCAGTTGCGCATAGGCGGCAAAGTAGTAGACAACCTGCGGCACCAGGCGGCCGACGTTGATGGAGTTGGCGCTCGAAAGCACCGTGCCGGCGGCCTCAAGGCGCTCGGCAAGCTCCTTATCGGCAAAGATGCGCTTGACGGCACTCTGGGCATCGTCAAAGTTGCCGCGGATGCCGCAGACGGCGACGTTATCGCCCTCCTGCGTGGACATCTGCAGATTCTGCACGCGGCTGACCTTGCCTTCGGGATAAAAGACGGTGATGCCCGTGCCCGGAGCGTCGGCAAAACCGGCGAGCGCGGCCTTGCCCGTGTCGCCCGACGTGGCGGTGACGATCATGATGCGCTCGGCGCCGCCGTCCTTGGCGGAAGTGCGGGCCATCAGACGGGGGAGCATCTGCAGGGCGACGTCCTTGAAAGCGCTTGTGGGGCCGCCAAAGAGCTCCATCACATAGGTCTGAGGGACGTCAGCGCCCGGCGCAGCGTCGAGTTTGACGAGCGGCGTAACCTCTTCACTCGCGAACGTACCGCGGTATGCCTCGTCGACACACGCCGAAATTTCTTCGGCCGTGTAATCATTCAGTAACATTCCCAACACATCTTGAGCGATTTCAAAGTACGATTTATCTGCAAGCGAGCTGATATCGACCTGCTGGGTGCCGAGCTCGTCCGAGACAAACAAACCCCCGTCGGGAGCGATGCCGGTACGGATTGCCACCTTACTTGAGCACGATAAAGTGCGTCCTCGTGTACTATGATAAGTTCCCATATAACACTGCTCCTCGGATGCCTTGGTCCCAATCGGTGAAACCATGGTATCAGAGCGTGCAAAATAGGTTCGCAGAGGCTTTTTAGAAAGGTAACCTCCAGCCCATGATTAAGATTGCCAAGTTTGGCGGATCGTCGGTCGCCGACGCCGAACACTTCAAGAAGATCAAGGCCATCGTCGATGCCGACCCGGCTCGCCGTTTTGTGGTGGTTTCCGCCTGCGGTCGCCGTTTTAAGGGCGACACCAAGGTGACCGACCTGCTCTACCTGGTTAACGCGCACGTTAAGTATCACGTGTCGTGCGAGGAACTACTCGAGGACATCGGCCAGCGCTATTTTGATATCGCTGACGAGCTGGAGCTCACCTATCCCATCCGCGAGGAGTTCGCGGCCTTTGCCGAGCGCGCCCGCTCGGGCGGCTACTCTACCGAGG
>CAJMSO010000338.1 GCA_905216075.1 uncultured bacterium
GGCAGCGGCAGACTCGGCCTGGGCGCGCTGCTCGGCGGCCTCGCGCTCGAAGGTCTCAAAGCCGTTCTTGTCGATCCAGGGGATGAGCGAGGCGTCGTCCTCGCGCACGATGTGGCCCTTGACCATAACGTGGACGCGGTCGACATCCAGGTGCTCCAAAATGCGCGTGTTGTGCGTGATGATGAGCATGGAGCCGTCGCAACTCTTGCGGTACGCGTCCATGCCGTGGCTGACGGTGGACAGGGCGTCGACGTCCAGGCCCGAGTCGGTTTCGTCCAGGATGGCGAGCTTGGGCTGCAACAGCAGAAGCTGGAGCATCTCGACCTTCTTTTTCTCGCCGCCCGAAAAGCCCACGCCCAGCTCACGGTTGAGATAGGCGGTATCCATGTTGAGTTCGGCCGCGAGCTCCTTGACGCGACGGCGGAACTCCTTGCCCTTCATCTCCAGGCCGGGACGGCCGGCGATGCTGGCGCGCAAAAAGCTCGACAGCGGCACGCCCGGGATCTCGACCGGGGCCTGGAAGCTCAGGAACAGGCCGGCGCGCGAGCGCTTGTCGGTGGTGAGCTCGGTGATGTCCTGGCCGTCAAAGACGATGCGGCCGTCGTTGACCGTGTAAACGGGGTCGCCCATGACCAGGTGTCCGAGGGTGGACTTGCCGGCGCCGTTGGGTCCCATCAGCACGTGGGTCTCGCCGGCGGCGACGTTGAGGTTGACATTGTGGAGGATGGTCTTCTCGTCCACGGAGGCGGTCAGACCTTCGATGGAAAGCAGCGGATTTGCGCTCATGCTGTCCCTCTCTGTATATGGTGTACTCATAGGTGTACTAAACCCTAGGAATCTTCTCGGAATAAAGTTACTATGGGTTCGGCGTTAGTCAAGGGAAAACCCGACTAATCCACTCGACTTTTTAGATGTGGGACATAATAATCAGGCTTGTTTGCCCCGCGTGCATAAGATTTGGGATAAACAAGCCTGGTATTTTGTCCCGGTAACGATGAGAGGGTAGGTATGCTCATTTCTTCTAAGGGCCGCTATGCCCTCCGTCTGATGATCTATATCGCAGCGCTTGGCGACGTCGAGGGCAAAATCGCCCTGCGCGAGGTCGCCGACCGCGAGCATATCTCGCAAAAGTATTTAGAGCAGCTGGTCCGTCCGCTCATGAAGGCAGGCCTGCTTAAGAGCGTGCGCGGCAAGGGCGGCGGCTACATGATGGCCAAGGACCCCTCCGAGGTGCGTGCCGGCGACATCCTGCGTGCCGTCGAGGGCAGCACGGCTCCGGTGGCGTGCGATGGCATCGACAACAGCTGCACCCGCAGCGATCTGTGCTCAACGGTCAAGTTCTGGCGCGGGCTGGACGACGTGATCGAAAAGTACGTCGACGGCGTGACGTTGGCCGACCTGGCCGCCGTCCCCGAGATCAACTTTGACATTAAGCTGTAGGGCTGCAAATGGCATCTCTCGACAAGGTGTATAAGCAAATCGAAGTTTTTGCTCGGGAATGTGACGCCGAGAAGGTTGTGCTGTTTGGTTCTCGTGCTCGAGGCGACAACTTACCCAAGAGCGATATTGACATCGCCGTAGCAGGTTGTCGGGATTTCGGCCGTTTCTCATATTTGATCGAGGAGCGTCTTGATACTCTTTTAGATGTAGATGTCGTCAATCTCGACGAGTCCTTATCGCAGCAATTGCTCGATGAAATTGCCAGGGATGGTGTGATTCTGTATGAAAAAATATGAGAACTTTGCCAGCGCCTTGGCGAATCTTGAGGATGCGCCCAATCAGGATCTCAACAATGATTTTGTTCAGAGTGGATTGATTAATAAGTTCAATCTTCAATTTGAACTGAGCTGGAAGCTCCTTAAGCGTCTGCTCGAGTATGAGGGTGCCACGCTTGCCGCGTCGGGGTCCCCTCGTGCCATCTTGAAGGAGGCCTACCGATTCTACGACTTTATTGATGAGGCGGCCTGGTTAGATATGCTCAGAGACCGCAATACGAACGTCCATATCTATGACAATAAGCTCGCTCAAGATTTGATTCAGCGCATCTTGAACGTCTATATTCCCGCTTTCT
>CAJMSO010000339.1 GCA_905216075.1 uncultured bacterium
CGCCGCCTCAAAACCGTCGAGCGCGAGCACGCGACGACCCTGCACATGGGCGACCAAGCCGGGCTTGAGCATGGCGGTATCGAAGTCGTCGATTGCCACGAGCATGTCGGCATAGGTCTCGCGCATGGTATCGGCCGCGCGATCGTCTAACAGCAGGACCGCCTCGGGGTCCAAGGCCTCGAGCGCCTCGCGGAACAGCTCGCACGGCAGGCCCTCGCCTGTCGCAACCGCCCCATCGCCCGCGCCGGCAACACTTGCCAGCACGCAAAAATCCTCTGGCGCGTAGCCGATGGCGCCGAGCGCTTTGCGCAGCGCAGCACCGTCCGGACCGGCAGCCAGCTCGCCACCCGCACGCTCGGCATCGTCTAAATCACCTTTTACCAGCACAATCGGCGAGCACGCATTTCCTGCGATACGCACGCCGCGGCCCGCGAGCGATGCGAGCTCCTGCTCGGTCGCCTGGGCGATGGCTTCTTTTTTCTGGCTTTGTGACGTGGGCATGCGCTCTCCAATCGTTTGCGTGCCCACCATTATATAAAAGAGCCGCCTGCGAGTGGTTGCATTACGGGCCGTTGGGTATAAGCACGGTCGTACTGAGTTTTACGCGGCCGAGCCGCGTCGCACTATGGAGGTCACCATGGCTGACATTAAGCAGATTACCCCCGAGAACTTCGATTCCGTCGTTAACGGCAGCCTTCCCGTGCTGGTTGATTTTTGGACACCGTGGTGCGGTCCCTGTCGTTCGCTCTCGCCCATCGTTGACGAAGTGGCCGACGAGCTGGCCGGCAAACTTGTCGTCGCCAAATGCAATGTCGACGACAATCAGGACCTGGCCATGAAGTTTGGCGTCATGAGCATCCCCACGCTGGTTGTCTTTAAGAACGGCGAGGAAATCGACCGCTCCGTTGGCGCGCTGCCCAAGGCCAGGCTGCAGGCGCTGCTTGAGAAGCACCTGTAATACGCCGGTCATGTGCTGCCGTCCATGAGCGGTTTTGCGCCGCTCGCCGGAGAGCCGGGCGCTGCGCCCGCGACCACGGATAGTATGGTAATCACAAACAGCCCCCAGTGAACGGGTGCGGGTCAGACGGACTCGCACCCGTTTTCTTATGCGGCGATGCGCAAAGCAGGCGTAGTAGAATCTGAAGCACTGATTAGACCCGTACAAAAGGAGATTTCCCATGCATGACGTCGGAATGAACATGAGCCAGCTTGCCATGAGCGTCAAGCAGGTCGACGACACGATCGAGCTCGCCCACGAGTGGAGCCATCAGCTGCTGCATGCGACCGAGAACTTTGATATGGAGCGCATTGGTGCCAAGCTCGAGGCCGCCATGGCGGCGCTCCACGAGGCGCACGACGCACTCGAGGGCTACGAGGAGGCCATCGAGGCCGACCACAACTCCGTTGGCTCCGTAAAGCTGGTGTAGCGTGGCCGAGCACGAGCACACCTGCGGGCACGAGCATTCGCACGGGCCGACCGGCGACGCGGGCTGCCGTTGCAGCGGCTCTGCCTCCGAGCTGGTCCGTTTTTCGGTCACCGCGCCCGACGACCTGCTGCGCCGCTTTGACGAGCAGATCGCGCGCCGCGGCGACGTGGCCAACCGCTCCGAAGCTGTACGCGACCTGATTCGCGCCTCGATTGCCAAGGAGCAGATGCGAACGCCCGACGAGCAGGTCATCGGGTCGCTCACCATGATTTACGACCATCACACCGGCGACCTGACACGTCGCCTGGACGAGGTGCAGCACGACTACACCGACGAGATCGTATCGACCATGCACGTGCATCTGGATCACCACAACTGTTTGGAGATTCTGGCACTTAAGGGTCGCGGCGAGCGTGTCTACGAGCTGGCTGACCGTCTGCTGGGCCTGCGCGGCGTTAAACACGGCGAGCTCACCTGCGCCGCCACCGAGCAGAGCCTGGGGCTGTAACAGCACACATTTCAATGAAGGAGGGTCGCATGCGACATGTGCATATCCATGTAACGGGCATTGTGCAGGGTGTCGGCATGCGACCGTTTGTGTATCGCGAGGCCATGGCGCACGGCATTTGCGGCTGGG
>CAJMSO010000340.1 GCA_905216075.1 uncultured bacterium
GAGCCCATGACGCAGCTGTCGTTTACCTTTAACTCGCTGCAGAGCGCGCTGGCGAGCGCAGAGCGCGTGTTCGACCTGCTCGACGAGTCCGAGATGGAAGCCGATCCGTTGCCGGCGGTCGCCGCCAAGCTGCCGGGCAAGGTGGAGGGCCGTGTTGCCTTTGAACACGTGCGTTTTGGCTATGCGCCCGACAAGCCGCTCATGCGCGACGTGTCGTTTGCCGCCGAGCCGGGCCAAAAGATCGCGGTGGTGGGAACCACGGGCGCGGGCAAGACCACGCTCATCAATCTGCTCATGCGCTTCTACGAGATCGACGGTGGCCGCATTACCCTCGACGGCGTGGACACGAGCCGCATGGACCGCGGCGAGCTGCGCCAGCAGTTTGGAATGGTGTTGCAGGACGCCTGGTTGTTCGATGGCACCATTGCCGAGAACATCGCCTATGGCTGTCCCGAGGCGACGCGCGAGGAGATTGTCGCGGCCGCACGTGCCGCTCAGGTCGACTTCTTTGTGCGCACTATGCCGCAGGGCTACGACACGCGTGTGGCTAACGATGCCGAGAGCATCAGCCAGGGTCAACGTCAGCTGCTGACCATCGCGCGCGTGCTGCTCAACAACCCGGCGATCCTCATCCTGGACGAGGCGACGTCGAGCGTGGACACGCGCACCGAGCTTGCCATCGGCCGCGCCATGGACGCGCTCATGCGTGGGCGCACGAGCTTTGTGATCGCGCACCGTCTGTCGACGATCGTCGATGCCGACCTGATCTTGGTTATGGATCACGGCAATATCATCGAGCAGGGTACGCACAAGGAGCTGCTGGCCGCCGAGGGCGCTTATGCCGACCTCTACCTAAGCCAGTTCGCATAAGGTGACAAAGGGACAGTCCCGTATGTCACATCGAAAAGAAGACGCGCCGGGGGCGGATTCCCCGGCGCGCCTTTTGTGTTGGCGTTCATGCTGTGGCGGATGTCCGCTGCCCTAGCGTTCGTCCACAAGTTTGGCAACGAGGGCCTTGAGCTCGGCCACCTCTTGCTCGAGTTCCTTGACGCGGCGGGCATTCTCGGTGATGCCCTGGCGGTTGAGGGCACTCTGCTCGGCGGCGTCGTCGGGCATGTACTCGCGATGCTGCTTGGCGTCGAAACTCTCCTCGAACACACGGCAACCGTTGCGCTTGATGATACGTCCCGGCACGCCCACGACGGTGCAGTTGTCGGGCACGTCCTTGACGACGACCGAGTTGCCGCCGATCTTGACGTTGTTGCCAATGTGGATGTTGCCAAGTACCTTGGCGCCCGTGCCCACCGTGACATTGTTACCCAGGGTGGGGTGGCGTTTGCCGGTCTCGTTGCCGGTGCCACCGAGCGTGACGCCCTGGTAGAGCACACAGTTGTCGCCCACAATGGTGGTCTCGCCGATGACGACGCCCATGGCGTGGTCGATAAAGAAGTGCTTGCCAATCTGCGCGGCAGGGTGAATCTCGACGCCGGTGATGTGGCGGGTGATTTGCGGGAGCACACGGGCGAGCGAGCGATGGCCGTGCTCCCAGAGCCAGTGCTCGGGCACATGATTCCACTTGGCATGCAGGCCGGGGTAGGACAGGAAGATGACCAGGGCACTTTGCGCGGCAGGGTCCTGCGCCTGGACGGTCTTGATGTCCTCGCGAATGGTATTGATAAAGCTCACCGGCCGCCCTCCCTTAGCGCCGTGACAATGCGATTCACTAAAGTATAGCGATTCGCTAGGGATTAGGAAGGGCGATCTTGCTTTGCTTTGGGCGACAAGTGTCAGTTATGCAAACTTGCTGGTAATGAAGTAAGACTTTTGAGGGGTTTGGCCCGCGCTCGCGCCGCAACCGTATACTGGTCAACTTGGACGTGTCCGCGCCCACAACTGAGAGGTTTTACTTCATGGGTTTCATCAATTTCATTGCCGAGCTGCTTAAGGACCCGCGCACCGCGATCGCCAGCTGGATCGCCGCCGGCCCGCTTATGGCCTACGGCTGCGTGTTCCTGATCATCTTTATCGAGACGGGCGTGGTGTTCTTCCCGTTCCTTCCCGG
>CAJMSO010000341.1 GCA_905216075.1 uncultured bacterium
GCATGACCGACGCGCCGCTCATGGAGGGCGCGTCGGCATTGCGAAACCACGTCGTGGGACGTGCAGCCCACCGGCTTATCGACGGCGAGCAGCAGATTAAGTTGAGAAGGTGTACGACGAGCCATGTACCATCCAAAAAGTTAGAGCTCGACGGTCACCGAAGCGGGATCCTCCCCTACCAGCTCGGCCAGCATGGGAAGTGCCGCGGTGAGCGTCTCGGAAATCGTTCCGGCGTTGGTAAAGCCGGCGGCAGCGTGGTGCCCACCTCCGCCAAAGTTGGCCGCAATCTCGGAAACATCAAGTTCGCCCTTGGAGCGCAGGTTGCCGCGCACCTTGGTATCGCCCTCGATGCCCTTAAGGAACAGGCAGACCTCGACGCCCATCACCGCGCGCACCACATCGACCAGGCCGTCACACTCGTCCGAGGTGACGCCGCAGTCCTTAAGGTCGCTCTCGTAGGCGTAGCTATACGCCACGCGCCCGTGCGCGACCGTCTTGATGCGACCCATGACGATGGACTTGAGGTGCAAGAACTCGACACGCATGCTCTGATAGACCTCGAGCGCGACGCGCGCCGGATCGGCACCGTGCGCCACCAAACGCGAGGCGGCATGAAACGCGGCGGCATCGGCGTTCTGATACTGAAAACGACCGGTGTCGGTGACCAGGCCACACAGCAGGCAGGTGGCGATGCTATCGCTTGCGGTAATGCCGCAATCGGCCAAAAAGCGGTCGATGATCATGGCACAAGCAGCGGCATTGACGCACCTAAGGCTGACCTCGGCAAACTCCTCACGCGCCGGGTGATGGTCAAAGCATGCCACATGGGCCGAACGACGGAGAACCTCGGCGGAATTATTGAGGCGCTCGACGACCGGCACGTCCACCGAGATGAACAGGTCCGGGTTACCGGTGTAGGCAGATGCCGGCACCAGCAGATCGGCACCCTCCATAAAACGGTAGATGCGCGGAACGGGATCGTCGTCTGCCAGCAGCAGGGCGATGTCCTTGTCGGGGAACACCTTCATGAGCGAAAGGCCCAGGCCCAACACGGAGCCCAGGGCATCGCCGTCGGGAGAGGTGTGACCCGAGATCGCAATGGAGGACGCACCCTCGATAAGCTCGAGGATGCGTCGTTTAATATCTGCAGACTCGCACGAGGCGAGATCGGCGGAATTAGTCATCTAAAGCTGCCTCCTGGGCGGCATCCGCTATGGGGTAGCCGTCCTCGTCCTTTTCGATCGCAAGCGTGGCCGGAACGTTTTCCAGCGCACGCGTGATGCGCTCGGCCTCATCGGTCGAGCGATCGATGCGAAAATCGAGCTCGGGCGTAACACGCCAATCGAGCGAGCGAGCCAACAGGCTGCGAATACGGCCCTTAGCGCTAGCGAGCGCCTCCATGACCTCGTCGTAGCGGCTCGCATCGCACGACACGTACACGCGCGCGAACGAACGGTCCACCGCGACCTCGACCGCGGTCAGGGTGACCAGGTCGAGACGCGGATCGGAAACCTCAAAGAGCAGGATATAACCGAGCTTCTCGCGGAGCTGCTCGCCCAGACGGCGGGTTGCCTGCGTTTGCTTCATAGCGCTACCCCCTACTCGGTACGGGCAACCTGGTCGATACGGTAACCCTCGATCTGGTCACCGGGCTTGATGTCCTGGAAGTTCTCCAGGCCAATACCGCCCTCGGAACCGCTCTTGAGGCTCTTGGCCTCGTCCTTGTAGTGGCGCATCGAGGCGATCTTGCCGTTGAAGACCACGATGCCGTCGCGCACCAGACGCACGGAATCGGTCGCGGCGATCTCGCCCTCCTCGACGCGGACACCGGCTGCGATACCGACTTTGGGCACCTTGAAGGTGTCCAGGACGGTCGCGGTACCCGTGGAGACCTCGACCTCGGTGGGCTTGAGCATGCCGATACGGGCGGCGTCGAGCTCCTCGAGGCACTTGTAGATGACGTCGTAGCAACGGATCTCGACGCCCTCGCGCTCCTTGATCCACGCGGCGAAGTCGACCTTGTTGGCGTGCTTGATCTCGCCCAGGCGCGTGAGCAC
>CAJMSO010000342.1 GCA_905216075.1 uncultured bacterium
AGACCGCCAAGCCGCAGCGCCCGCGTCCCATACCAGCACGTCAACCACCGAAAGGAAGCATTGCATGATCGTCGCCATCGACGGCCCCGCCGGTTCCGGCAAGTCCACCATCGCCAAGGAGATTGCCCGCCAGCTGGGCTTTAACAAGCTCGACACGGGTGCCATGTATCGCGCCGTCACCTTCGCCGCGCTCGACCGCGGCATCGACCTGGACGACGAGGCTGCCATCGACGCCCTCGCCGAGCAGATCGAAATCCGCTTTACCAACGGCACCGGCGAGGACACACGTCTGACCATTGATGGCCAGGACGCCTCGGCTGCCATCCGCACCCCGCAGGTCGACGCCAACGTGTCCAAGGTCTCGGCCTACCCGGGCGTGCGCGCGGCCATGCTCGTCCATCAGCGCCGCGCCGCCGAGGATCGCGACATCGTGGCCGAGGGTCGCGACATCGGAACCGTCGTGTTCCCCAACGCGCAGGTCAAGGTGTTCCTGACCGCCGACCCGCGCGAGCGCGCCCGTCGCCGCGTGCTGCAGCGCCACCAAAACGACGCCCAGCCGCTCACCAGCGAGCAGCTCGAGGCCGAAGTCGACGAGACCCTCGATGCCCTCAAGCAGCGCGACAAGCTCGACAGCAGCCGCGAGGTCGCCCCGCTCGTGCCCGCCGAGGACGCCGTGCACGTCGACTCCACCGCCCACACCATCGACGAGGTCGTCTCGATAATCGAGGACCTCATCAATCAAAGGAGGTAGCCCATGCGCCTGTTTAAGCAGACGCCCGAGGATTACTACAACGCCCCTTATGCCGAGTTCCCCGTGCTCATCCGCGGCACCGTCTTCGTGGTCATGGCAATCCTTTGGGCCTTCTCCAAGCTCATGTGGCGCTGGAAGGTAGAGGACGCCGATCTGCTGTTTGAGCGCCAGGAAGGCCGCGGCAGCGTGGTCATCTGCAACCACACCTCGATGGCCGAGCTCTTGGCCGTGGAGACGGCGCTGTTCTTTGGCGGCCGCCGCATTCGTCCCATCTTTAAGTCCGAGTTCGCCAAAAGCAAGATTGTGCGCTGGGCCTTTAGCCGCGTTGGTGGCATCCCCGTGGAGCGTGGTACTGCCGATATGAAGTGCCTGCGTGCCGCCCAGCATGCGCTGCAGCGCGGCGAGGACGTCCTGATCTTCCCCGAGGGCACGCGCATCCGCTCGCGCGAGATCAAGCCCGAGGTCCACGGCGGTTTTGCGCTCATCGCTCAGATGGGCAAGGCACCTGTGAACCCGCTCGCCATCTGCGGCTGGTCCGACATCACGCCCGCGGGCAAAAAGATCATGTGTCCCAAGAAGTGCTGGATCCGCGCCGGCAAGGCCATCTCGCTTTCCGACGCGCCAGCCGGGCTTAAGCGCACGGAGCGTCTGGCCTGGTTTGAGTCCGAGGCCATGAACCGCGTCTACGCCATGCGAGACGAGCTGTGCGCCGAGCATCCGGGCAGGTTCTAGCCATGAGCGAGAACGTGACGAACACCGCTGCGACTGCGTCCGACCAAGCAACCGCGCCCACCATCGAGATCGCCGCCCACGCCGGCACTTGCTACGGCGTACAGCGTGCGCTCGATATGGCGCTGGCCGCCGCGCCGCAGGCAGGGGAGAGCGCTCAGGTCCACACCCTGGGCCCGCTCATCCATAACCCCATCGTCGTGCGCGAGCTCGCCGAGGCCGGCATTGGCTTGGCCGAGACCCTGAACGACGCGGCATCGGGCACCGTAATCATCCGCGCCCACGGCGTGGTGCCGCAGGTAATCGATGCTGCCCGCAAGCGCGACCTTACCGTGGTCGACGCCACCTGCCCCTACGTGAAGAAGGTCCATGTGGCAGCCGAGCGCCTGGTGCGCGAGGGCTACCGCGTGATCGTCGTGGGCGAGCCAGGCCACCCCGAGGTCGAGGGCATTCTGGGCCACGCCGGCAATGATGCGCAGGTCGTGAGCTGTGCCGCCGACGCCGATGCCCTGTCGCTCAGGGGCCAGGTGGGCCTCGTTGGGCAGACCCCTCAGACAGCGC
>CAJMSO010000343.1 GCA_905216075.1 uncultured bacterium
CGCTGGGCTTTAGGTCGAAACCGATAGGAGACACGTATGTCCGGACACTCTAAGTGGGCCACAACCAAGCATCGTAAGGGCGCGCAGGACGCCAAGCGTTCCGCCCTCTTCTCCAAGCTCAGCCGCAACATCACCGTTGCTGCCCGTCTCGGCGGCGACCCGCTGCCCGAGAACAACGCCAGCCTCGCCGCTGCCGTTGCTAAGGCCAAGGCTCAGTCCATGCCCAAGGACAAGATCAAGTCCGCTATCGACAAGGCTTTTGGTTCGGGTGCTGACGCCGCCGTCTACGAGAACATCGTGTACGAGGGCTACGGTCCCGCCGGTGTCGCCGTCTACGTCGACTGCCTGACCGACAACCGCAACCGCACCGCCGCCGATGTCCGTTCCGCCTTCTCCCACGCTGGTGGTAACCTGGGCACCTCGGGCTCCGTTGCCTTCCAGTTTGAGCGCAAGGGCCAGATTGTCGTCGCCAAGGAGATCCTGGACGAGAACGCCAAGAAGGAGACCATGATCGCCAACGGTGCTGCCGGTGACGAGGATGAGTTCATGATGGCCATTGCCGAGGCCGGTGGCGAGGACTACGAGGACGCCGGCGAGGAGTGGATCGTCTGGACCGCTGCTAACGACGTCATGGCTGTTTCCAAGGCACTCGAGGAGCAGGGCATCCAGGTCAAGGGCTCCGAGACCACCATGGTCCCGACCACCCCGACCGAGGTCTCCGGTACCGACGCCAAGAAGGTTCAGCGCCTCATTGACCGTCTTGAGGAGCTCGACGACGTCCAGGACGTCTACAGCACCATGGACATGACCGACGAGGTCATCGCTGCCCTCGAGGAGGAGTAGCGCCCGCACGGGTTAAGCCGTGTATATCTGGGCATAATGAAGCGAGCATGCAAGCCTCGTGGAATAGATGAGCCGGATCCGCGTGCATGAGGCACCGGACCCGGCTCTTTTATAATGATGCGAATCGTTTTGCATCCTGTGGATCGAGATTTGAAGGGAGCGCCGCATGCGCGTGCTCAAACGAGCCCTAGCGATCGTGTATCTTGCCGCCGCCATCGTGGCGCTGGGCACATTAGTCTGCCAGTTTTGGGGACCATATACCTATCGCTTTATGCTGCTGATGCGCGATCCGCTGCCTCGCATCGTTGTTACGGCGTGCGGCGGTGTCGTGGCGCTCGGCGTGCTCGTGGGTTTCTTCCGCCTGGTGTTTGCTCGTCGCGAGCCGTCCTGCGTGCATCCGGCAGGGGAGCGCAATATCGAGGTCACGCTCGCGGCTCTCTCCTCGTGCGCTCGCACCGCGGCAGAGCGCGACGACCGCGTGATGATCGAGCATGTCGAGGCACGCGTGCAGGGCTCCGACGAATCGCGCGTCCGTTTTAAGATCGACGCCATCGCGCTCGACGACCGGGACGTGGCCTCCCTTGCAGCCGCGATGCAGCAACGTATCGAGGAGGCCTGCGACACCATGCTCGGCACGCCGGGTACGACTGCGCGCGTTCGTTTTTTGCCGTCCAAGACTACCGTCCAGACCGTGGAGGTTTCCGGTGAGTGATACCAATCAAGACAAGACCGTTCGCACCCCGCGCCTGACCATCGATCAGAGCGCTGCGCCGGCAAGCGAGGTCGTCGATCCCAAGGTAGAGGGCGCCGAGTCACATGACGCGGTCGCCGATGATTTTGATGAGGCCATGGGTCTCATCAAGGGTACGGGGGCGGCTATCTGGAGCTATGCCGTCCGTCATCCCAACACCACGCTCGGAGCCGTCGCGGGTTTTGTGCTCGCTGTGCTGGTGCTCACGCTCGGCCTGTGGGATACGCTCGTCATCGCATTCTTTGTGCTGATCGGCGCCGTGATTGGCCAGATTCGAGACGGCGAGAACGGGATCGTCAACTTCTTCGGCCGTCTGTTTAGCGGCCGCTAGCATGTATTCGACCGCCGCGTGTGCGGTGGGCATAAGGAGGAACCATGGCTTTTAACACGAAGGTCGATGTGGCCGATACCGAGCTCGAGGCAGACGAGACCGTC
>CAJMSO010000344.1 GCA_905216075.1 uncultured bacterium
CATGAGCATGCCCTTCTGGCGCGAGGACCTCTAAGGTTTTCAAAGAACCGTACAGGTCTTACTACAAACATCTAGCTGCCATTAGATGTCTCCCAATGGGGTGGTGCGGGTTTTCGCACCACCCCATTCTTGTTTAATAAGTTAAATTAGCATCAGATAAGGTGTCCAATATGTCTAGAGGCAGTCACGTTGATACCCCAACGGTGTCGGCTTCTTTGCCTTTTGGGCATCATCTCGATTCCCATGACCTTTGCCGGCATCATTCCCGTATTCTAGCGATTGGAGCCTAGCCATGGATATCAAGACGATTGGCGTTGAGGAGTGGCTTAACGTTTGGGAGAAGAGCGCTACGTGGGACATTGCTCAGTCGACGATTTCATCGCTGACCATGGGCGAGCTTCGTGCGCTTGACGAGCAGGACGGCGCCACGTTCTACGAGCGCCTTGATCGCGAGAAGATGAACTACGGCTGGATCGAGGGTTCGCCGGAGTTTAAGGTCGAGGTCGCCAAGCTGTATCGTCGCGAGGTCAATCCCGATCACATTCTGCAGACCAATGGCTGCACGGGTGCCAACCTCAACGCCATCATGGCCGTTGTCGAGCCCGGCGATCATGTGATTGCCGAGTGGCCTACCTATGCGCCGCTCTATGAGATTCCGCGTACGCTCGGTGCCGAGGTCGAGTATTGGGAGCTTCGCGAGGAGCTCGGATGGAAACCCGATATCGAACAGCTCAAGCGCCTCGTTCGCCCCAATACCAAGCTCATCTGCATCAATAACGCATCGAACCCCATCGGTACGGTGCTCGATGCCGATACGCTCGGTCAGATTGCCGAGATTGCCCGTTCGGTTGGCGCCTACGTGCTGTGCGACGAGGTGTATCTGCCGCTCGAGAACACCGAGTCCTTTATGTCGATGGCAGACGTGTACGAGAGGGCCATTGTCACTAACTCGGTGTCCAAGACCTATTCGACGCCTGCAGCCCGCGTGGGCTGGGTCGTTGCGGATGAAGAGGTGTCCAACCGCATCCGCACCTACCGCGACTACACCATGATCTGCGGTGGCGTGTTTAACGATGCTTTGGCGACCTACGTGCTCGAGCACAAGGACAAGATTCTCGAGCGCAACCGCAAGATCGTGTTTGGTAACCGCGATATCGCACAGGCTTGGATCGATACGCAGCAGCGTGTCTCCTGGACGGCCCCGCAGGGCGTGTCAACCTCGTTTATCCAGCTGGATATTCCCGAGGACGACGAGGAGTTCTGCATGCGCCTGCTGTCAGAGAGGGGAGTGCTGCTGGTACCCGGCAGCCGCTTTGGGCTTCCCTGCGGAGCGCGCCTGGGTTACTGCGCGAGCGAGGGCGTTCTGCGCGAGGGCCTGAGGCTTCTGGGCGAGGCACTGGCCGAGCTCGATCGCTAGTCCCTTGAGGTTCTCGAAGGCCTAAACCTTGCTGGACCCTAGGTGTACCGAATGCAGACCCGCTCCCTTTTGGGGAACGGGTCTGTTTGTCTTTGCTGCCGAAAAAGTCAAGTTGTTACAAATGGAGACGCAAGATCGATCGGGTATTTGATGGGCCTTATACTGAGCTTCCGGTGAACGGTATCCAACGTCTGGTAAACGGTAATCTGTTTGTCAAAAATGAATAGGACGCACTTTTTTCTGAATAAAAATCAAAATGGTTGAGACACAGCGAGAATTGCGAATTCTATTCATATCGTTGCGTGAAATATGCAATTTGAGGGTGGTTTAACAAAGATTAGTTTCAATTGATTTATCGGTTAAGAAAGCGTTTAAGCACGTAAATAAACTTTATTAAATCAAAGTGTGCCATGCGTGAAGTATATGTGTATGCCGTTCACCCCTCATATAAAACCGTTCGGGGGCAAGGTGGAAGTATGGACTGATTTTGGATATAAATATGTCGTCAGCAATAACGCCTCACACGGAGGGGCGCTAACGAATCGGCCCTGACAGGGGCCCGAAAGAAAGGTAGGAGGCCATGACGAAAGGTCTGCACGTGCCTTCCGAGA
>CAJMSO010000345.1 GCA_905216075.1 uncultured bacterium
AGATTTTATAACCCATTAGCGCGCATATATACATACGGAATCGAAAAACTGTATGCCAGAGCGCTCCGATGCGCCAATTGCCAAGGAGTGTCCCCGGCTGCCGACAGAAAAGGAACATCCCTATCTGTCACCCAGCAGCTTGGCCATCCAGGCGTGAGGCTGGCCTTCGTCTTCGTAGTCCACCGGGGCAATCTGCGTGTAGCCGGCCTTGGCATAGAGCGGCAGCACGTACTCCTGTGCATGCAACTTTATGAGCTTGGCGCCGACATCGCGCGCAGCAGCTTCGATGGCTTCGACAATCTTGCTTGCCAGACCGCGACGGCGCATGGTGGACAGCACGGCGACGCGCCCCATAATGTAGGTCTCCCCCGCCGCAACGCCTTCGTCCATGTCGTATGCCGGCGACACCGGGGCTTCCGCATCTGCCGCGCGCTCCAGCTCCTCGGGAAACACGCGCGAACAACCGGCAAGCTCGCCGTCTACATAGAGCGTCACATGAATGCAGTTGGAATCCTCGTCGATGGGGTCGAACTCATTCTCGTAGCCCTGTTCGTCCATAAAAACGACGCGGCGCACCAACGCCGCGTCATCAAAGCATCCCGTCTTAAGTTGGATATCCATGGCTGCCCTTTCATTCAATACGAACGTTAGGGACAGATTTTAGCGAAAATGAGCTCCGCGCATGCTAAACTTCGCGCGAGCCTTCGCCAGGCAGTCGTAATGACCCACGTTATGGGCATCGCTCGCGATGAAGCTGTACAGGTTCTGATCGAACAGGCGCTGTGCCGGCTTTTTCTCGCGACCAAAGCGACCGCCGGCAATAAAGTCCGCCGAGGCCTGCAGCTTGCAGCCCATATCGACCAGGCGCTCCGCCACGCTTACATCCTTTTGAACCGCACGATAGCGCTCAGGATGAGCGATGATCACCTGGTAGCCACGGCACTGCAAATCGTAAATCGTGTTCTCGTACTCTCTAAACGCATACGCATCGGCATGCGTCGAAAGCTCGAGCAGAAACTCATTGGTTCCATCGAAATGCAAGTGCTCCGCGGCATCGATACCAAGCTCAACGAGCTTTCGGTGGTTGACTTCGAAGCCCATCTGGAGCGGAAAACCGTCAGCGTTATCACGCAGCAGCTCAAAGGCATCCCACATCTTGTCGTAATCAAAATAGGGATCACGGCAGTGAGGAGTGCAAACGATTCTGGTTACACCGGCCCGCTTGGCAGCCTCGAGCATCGCCAAGCTCTCATCGAGATCGGCGGCGCCGTCGTCTACACCCGGCAAGATATGGCAATGAATGTCACGCATAGGTCAGCCTTAATCAACTAAACGTTTGCTCGGTTGGTGAAGATGCCCTTTTTGGAAGTCCCCTGATCGTCGGAGCCCTTCTTCACCTTCTTACCGTCCTTGGTGTAGTAGGAGTAGTAGTACTCGCTGGTCTCGGTCTCGCAGTAGTTCATAACGGTACCGATGAGCTTGACCTTTTCGGACTTCTTAAGCTGGCCGATAGCGTTGAGCGCCTCCTCGCGCTTGGTGAAATCCTCACGCACGACAAAAAGCGCACCGTCGGTCAGACTTGCGATCTCGGCAGCATCGATGAAGGTGCCGACCGGGGGAGCATCGAAGATGACGTACTGGAACTTGGCGGACAGCGCCTTTACCAGCTTGGCAAAGCGGTGAGAGACGATGATGTCGGCAGGATTGGGAATATGCGGCTCGGCATCGAGGAAGTAGAAGTTCTTCTGACCCGTCTCGACAATCGCCTGGTCAATAGAAACCTGCTCGGAAAGGACTGCATAGAGTCCGCCGCGGGAGCGGACGCCGAGCATATCGGCAAGGGACCTACGACGCATATCAGCCTCGACCAGCAGGACGCTCTTGCCGCTGGTGGCGATAGCCTGGGCAAGGTTGATGGAAACCGTAGACTTGCCCTCGTTGGGAATCGAGGACGTAACAGTGATGGTACGAATGGGGTCGTCCACGCTCGCAAAGCGGATGTTGGCCAGAAGGGTCTTGGCGG
>CAJMSO010000346.1 GCA_905216075.1 uncultured bacterium
TGTTCTGGCCCAGGCCGTTTTGATAGGCGCGCTCTTCTTCGTACAGGCGGCCGAGCGTGGGGGCATCGACGTTCTCGGCAAAGACCGAGAACTTGCCGGCGCGCAGCTGCGGATCGATCATAAAGCGCACGAGGGGCTCGCCGACAAAGACATAGCGGCGCTTTTCGGCCTGCGCCTTCACAAACTCGCGGACCTCGCGCGAAAGCTCGGGGTAGAACGGGGCGAGCATGGGATCGTCGTCGGCGGCGATAAGGATGGTATAGAGTGCCGGCGCCGTGTTGACGCCGTTAATCACCAGAGTCTGATCCTCCATGTCGCGAGCGGCCTGCTTGGCAAGCTTCTTAAAGGAGAACGGGGCACGGGTGGCACCGAAGATGCCGGCCACGTGGTCCTCGAAGATGTTCAGGAAGTTCACGAAAGATCACTCTCCGTATAGGTTCTTTGGTATCCGAGCAAATATAGGCATATCCCAACGATTATAGAGGATAGGATTCCCGCAACCGCCGCCTTGGCGATGACCGCGGCTGCAAGGCTGGCAATTTCCATATGGTGTGCAAGACAGGACGACGCTGCGCAGCCGATGCCGGTGACAGCGATGGCGGCGATTGCGGCAAGGTTTGAGCCCTGATCGGCACGCTTGGCATGGGCATTGAGCAGCGCGGATGACGCTGCGGCAGTTGCCGCGACCAGCACAAAGGCGGCCCAAAGGAGCGGGTCTCCCAGCGCTGCGGCAACGTTACCGAGCCCCAGCACGCCTCCGGCTGAAAGCGCGACCGTGGCCAGACGGGCAAAAAGCGCGCCCATGCCCGTTGCCGCGGCGGCGCTTGCCGGGCCGAGCCAAAATGACGCGACGCCGGCGGCGACCCCAGCTGCCAGGAAGGTATTGCCGGTCAGACAGCCAAGCGCGAGTGCACAGGTGAGCGTGGCGCTCGCGGCAGCCTCGGTGCGACCCCAGGCGATCCACCAACCGGACATGGCGGCGGCAAAGATCACCGCGACGGGCAGCATCGACAGGATGCCCTGTGCCTGCATGGTGGCGTTGGCCATGAGCACCAAAAAGCCCACAGCCGAGATGGCCGAGCCAATCTGGGGGGCCAGGCCAGCCGCCGCTCCGATCGCGATGGCCGCAATGACCAGGCCGGGAAGCGCCGCGACCCCGGCCGTTTGCATCAGCAAAAAGCTAAAGGTGCCGCACGTTAGCGCCGAGATAGTGCGCATGGTGTAGTCGCGCGCATGGCTCCAGCGCGTGCCCGCCCAGCCGAGTGCGGGGTCGACCTCGATGGCGTCGTCCTCGTAGTGCGACGGCTCGATATCGTCGAGCTCCTGCTCGTCATCCGAAAGTTCGCCAACCATTTGCTCCAGGCTGCGACGGCCTTCGCGCACGCTGCCCAGACCGGCAAGGAGCTGGTCGCAAAATGCCTCGATGCTGTTGGGGCGGTCTTGCGGCATGGGGGAGAGGGCGCTCATGAGCGCGGCCTCGGCTCCCGGGGGAAAGTGCGGTATCAGCTCGCTGGGATAGGTGGCGCCGCCGATGATGCGGTCGAGCGAGTCGGCGGGCGTGGCCGCCATAAAGGGAGCGCTGCCGCACAGGCCCTCGTAGATCACACAGGCGAGGGCAAAGACATCGGCGCGCTCGTCGACCGTGCCGGTCTCGATATCGAGCTGCTCGGGCGGCATGTAGCCGATGGTGCCGCCGCGCGAACCGCCAAAGCCACCGGCAGACGACAGTCGCGCCATGCCAAAGTCGGTGAGCTTTACATTGCCCGAGTGGTCGATGAGCACGTTGGCGGGCTTAATGTCCAGGTGGAGTACGCCATTACTATGGGCGAAGGTGAGCGCCTGGCCTAGGGCATCGGCAATGGCCGCGGCCTCGTCAAAGGTAAGTGAGTGGCCGTCCACGCGGTGCAAAAACTCGGCAAGCGACATGCCATCGACATACTCCATGACTAGGTAGGCATAGGCTGTGTCGTGCGTAAAGTCGATGACCTGCACGATGTTGGGATGTTGAAGCATGGCGGCAGT
>CAJMSO010000347.1 GCA_905216075.1 uncultured bacterium
CCCCGCCGCAACCACACGCTGCGTCCAAGCCGGCATGGCAGCTTGTTCGGTCTGCAAGGCAGGCTCGTTCTGTGCAATCTGCTCATGCTGCATCAGCGACAACTCGCCGCACCCGGCAAAGCCCTCAACTTCGTCGAGTTCATCCGCCAGATTCACGCCGTGCACGTATCCCATATCTACAGCCGGGGAGTCGCCAGCATGCTGTGCCGGCCCTCCAGCGTCATCGTATACAAGGGGGTTCCGGGGGCGCCGACCATGCTCGGCTTCCGCTTTTCCATAATCATCAACACGCGGGCCTCTTGTAGCGCGAGGCGCCCCGGGTTCCCTATCAACAAAAGCATCGGGCTCAATCGTCAGACACCGGTCGTAGTCAACCGTTCCCTCGCCCGCGCGCCCGTTGCCGCATATGCTACGCGCAGCGATAACCTCGGTCGCCCCTGCGCGAAACAGTCCCTCGATATCCGAAGGATCGAGCGTCTCTATCAGTACGACCACGCGGCTCACGCGGCCCTCGGCCGTCAGGCGCGCAACGGTCTTTCGCACGTCTTCGGCATCGAACAGAGCTGCCGCGATAATCGCCGCCCCGCGACGCGACGGAAACGCCCGTGCCATGGACACCAGTCCATCCAGGTCGCCCACGCGAAGCACCTGCGCGCCCGCATCGCGGCCCTCGACTTCCCGCTGCAGCAATCCGTAATCACCGCACGCGCAGCATGCAAGCCAGATCGCTTTCATCACTCGTCGCCTCCGCTCTTTTTGCCGCGCACCGTGGCGGGAATCGTCAAACTGACCGTCCCCTTACCCGAGGCCCCCAGCAATTCCTTAACGTCTTCGGGGTCGGCCGCCAGCGTCACCCATTCGATCTTGCCTTCACGCGTGGCGCCGGCATCTTCGCTGGTATCGATTACGCGCGCGCCGCACAGCCGATCGGTTACGCCGTCCTTTTGCACGTACACGTCCACGTAGCTGCCCACGCCCGTGGCGCCCCCGACCGAATGCTCGGCATCGACCGCCACCGAAACGGCGACCTTGCCTTTGGGCACCTCGAGCGTGTGGGTTTCGGCCTTGGTGTAGACATCGCAAATCACGGCATTTTTAGGGATGCGCGAGGTCGTCACGTCGCCGCGCACCTGGCGCAGCTCGGTCGCCGCATCGCGCGGCAGCAGGCTCGCCAGCCATTCCTGGGTTATGACATTGGTCTCGTCGAGGGTCTCGCCCACATCAATATCACGCGCCGCGACGCACACCTCGACGCGATCGCCGCCATACTTGGCCAGCGTCTCGGCCTGGACCTGCTCAGCCTGCGAGCGAATCGACGATGCGTAGACCATGCAGAGCAGCGCGGCGAGCACACCCGCGATTAGACTGATGGCGATGCGCTTGCTCTTGTTCACGGCCGCTCCTCTCAAGGTAGCACCGGGCGGATGCCCGTAGCACCATTGTCCGAGCGGGCAAGCAGCAAAACGGTGCGATCGCGATCTTGGTTTTGAGTGTCAAACCAATTGCCGACCAAAAGCTGACCGGCCCGTCAAGCTCGTGGCAAGGTTTTGGTCAGCACGTCAGCAAAACGCACGTTTAGGGGCGCATCGGCAATAAAAAAGCCGCCTCCCGTACCATTGGGAGACGGCTGTCATAGGTAGATTCAATTACAGATGGACATCGGGATCGAGCATCTGAGCACTCACACGCATGGATGACGCCAGGTTTTGGAACGTCTCCAGGCGCAGGCTGTCGATTTGCCCGGCATCCTCGGCCTCGCGAACGGCGCAGCCCGGTTCGTGGGTATGCGTGCAGTCGCCAAACCGGCACGCACGCGACGCCTCGACGATCTCGGGAAACGCGCGTGCCAAGCCCCGCTCATGCCCCACGAGCGGCAGACTGCGCAGGCCCGGCGCGTCAGCAATAACGCCGGCTTCGCCCGGCAGCGCCACCATCACGCGCGCGACCGTGGTGTGGCGACCCTGGTCATCGCGCTCACGTACGCCGCCGGTCGCCA
>CAJMSO010000348.1 GCA_905216075.1 uncultured bacterium
CTCGTGCAGCACGCCCTTGAGGGTGTGGTAGACCTCGGCGCACCAGCGCAGGCCCTCGGCAAAGCTCGGAGCACCCACGGGCATAATCATAAACTCCTGGAAGTCAACGTTGTTGTCGGCATGCACGCCACCGTTGAGGATATTCATCATGGGCGTGGGCAGCAGGTGGGCGTTGACGCCGCCCAGGTACTGGTACAGCGACAGGCCCGCCGACTCTGCCGCAGCGCGGGCAACGGCCAGCGACACACCCAGAATGGCGTTGGCGCCGAGCTTGGTCTTGTTGGGCGTACTGTCGGCGGCAATCAGCGCGGCATCGACGGCGCGCTGGTCGAAGGCATCGAGACCCACGACGGCATCGGCGCACTCGTTGTTGACATGCTCGACGGCCTGCGAAACGCCCTTGCCCAGGTAGCGACCCTTGTCGCCATCGCGCAGCTCACATGCCTCAAAGGCGCCGGTCGAAGCGCCCGAAGGCACCATCGCGCGACCGAAGCTACCGTCCTCGAGCACGACCTCGACCTCGACGGTGGGGTTGCCGCGGCTGTCAAGCACCTCACGACCGTAGACGTCCAAAATGTCACTCATGTTGTCTCCCTCTCACTTGGAAACGTAGTTGATGCAAGCGACTGGCCGACTGTGCACCGTCGGTGCGTCTCCGTAAGTTAGCCTTGTCGCACTTTTTGCATTATGCCCTAAGTTAGCCGAGGGATACACTTGTTTTTCGAAAAATTTAGCGGGAACGATGAGGCGTGTCAGCCCGTCGTTCCCGCAGTCTTACTCCCCTGCCTTTGCTGCGTCCCACAGGTCGTTGAGCCCATGGGTCGAAAGCTCGGCAAGATCAACGTGGGCATCGGCCGCCATCTGTTCCATCGCAGCCCAGCGACGGCGAAACTTGGCCGTGCTCGCGCGCAGGGCGCTCTCGGCGTCGATACCCTCCTTGCGCGCGACGTTGACCAGGGCAAAGAGCAGATCGCCAAACTCCATTTCGCGCTCGGGCGAGCCAGGGGCCTCGGCCTCAAACTCGGCACGCTCCTCGGCAACCTCGTCCCACACGTCCTGGACCGTCTCCCACTCAAAGCCTACGGCGGCCGCCTTGCGTGACACCTTCTGCGCCTGCATCAACGCCGGCAGATGCGTGGGCACGCCATCGAGCAGACCCTCGGGCGCGGCCTCGCCCGCCGCCACGGCCTTGTCCTTGGCGGCTTTCTCGGCAAGCTTGACCTCGTCCCAAATCTTGAGCACCTCGTCGGAGCTCTCGGCATCCGCATCGCCAAACACGTGCGGGTGGCGGCGAATGAGCTTGGCGTCGATATCGCGCGCCACGTCGGCCAGCGTAAACTCGCCGGCGTCGGCAGCAATCTGCGCATGCAGCACCACCTGCATGAGCACGTCGCCCAGCTCTTCCTTCAGGTGCGCCGTATCACCGGCGTCGATGGCCTCGCAGACCTCATACGTCTCCTCCAGGAAGTTGCGGCGGATGCTCTCGTGCGTCTGCACCTGATCCCACGGGCAGCCATCCGGCGAGCGCAGAAACGTGATGAGCGCCACAAAGTCGCGCAGGTCATAGCTTTCTTTGCAGAGAAAATCTAACACAATTTTGCTCCTTCTGCAACCCTTTTTTCAAAAAACCATTGAAAATTCAGGATTTTTCGGTGTTATGTCATCTGATGTGCAGAACTTTTGCGAGCTTTTCACCCTTCGGGATGAGCTGCAGATCGGCCAGCGTGATCGCGTGCGTTTTCACGACCGCTACCAGATATGTCACGACCGCACAGGCCATGGACACGAGCATGGCCAGCGCCATGCGCTTCCAGCTCAGGTTGCCGCCCATGGCGGCGGACAGGCCCGCATACACGCCCCAGGCCACGACAGCCATGATGAGCGTGCTCAGCAGCGGACGCACGAGCGCCCGGCCGACATTCGGCCGCTCGCGGAGCGTTTTGCACAGGAAAATGTGGTTCATGGTGCAGATGACAAGAT
>CAJMSO010000349.1 GCA_905216075.1 uncultured bacterium
GAGCCATGGTCCTGCGTTGGATCGGTATAAAGAAAGGCCGCTGACGGCAGATTCGCCATCAGCGGCCTTCGAAACAATTTTTCGATCCCCAGCCAAAAAGTACGCGGCAAGTAGGGAACTCCCTAAACGCATTAGATTCCGGCGAGCTCGCAGTAACGATCGACGTTGCTGGCAAACACCATCTCAACAGCCCCCTTTTGCACAGGCTCCGCCGGCGTCTTTCCCCACAGCAGGTAATCGCCTAAGGTCTTGGCGCCACGATATGCCAGACTCACCGGGTCCTTGTAGACGATGTTGGTAAAGATGCCCCGACGCAAAGCCAGCGCACTTTCTGGGAACAGGTCGTTGCCAATCACCATTACTTCGCCGGCCTTGTTAGCCGAGACAAGCGCATCGGCAATCAGCTCAGAGCCCACGGCGAACACGCTGCAGATCAACTCGGGGACTTCCGATGACTTTAGACGCTGGTTGAGCTCGTGCTCGAGCTGCTTGACCTGGGCATGAGCACCGGTCAGATCCTCGACCTGCCAGGGAACATTGTGCTCGCGAAGGTAATTGTGGAAGGCGCGAGCGGTCAAATAGTGCGAGTCGGTATAGGGGTCGCCCGCCAATAAAAGCACGCGGGTATCGGTCCCAGAAGCGTGAACCAGGTTGGCCGCCTGCTCGGCCATCAGGCTTCCCGCCGTGGAGTAGTCGGCCAAACTAGCGCCCAGGCGATCGAGGTGAGGGCGGTCGCCGTCAACGAGCTCAATCGTCACGCCCGCCTCGGCGATCTGCCCCAAAAGCCCAGTCGCACGATCGTCGCCCGGCGTATAGGCGAGCAAGCCATCAATCTTCTCGCCCACCTGCAGACGCTCGTCGATTTGCTCAAGTGCATCAGCGTAGCCGCCCACGCCAAATTCAACGCGTTCAACGGTAATGCCCTGGTCGATGACCTCTTGCTCAAAGCGATTGCAGCCTTCCCATAGGTAACGATAGAAATAAGCGCCCTCACGCGATGCGCACGGCAGACAAAACAGCAGATTGATGTCCTTACGACGCAGACTCGAAGCACTCGTGTTGCGGTGATAGCCCATCTCCTCAGCCTTAGCATTAACCTTGGCACGCACAGACTCGCTCACGCCGGCCTTGCCCGTAAGGGCCTTATGCACGGTGTTAATGGAAACGCCAAGCTCGGCGGCTATGTCCTTCATGGTGACGCGTGCGCTCATAGGGTTACTCCGGTACAGACGGGCAGCTAATAAATAATTCAGTTAACGATACCCCAAAAAATGCATGTCTACTCGCCGCACTCACGCTCGAATGTGTAAAAAGCCCCGCGAACGGATGCTCGCGGGGCGTTCAAGATACCCAGTTGTTTATTTGACACCGCGGCCTAAATTCTCAGCCACTTTGTCGACGCCTTTCAGCGCGGCGCACGTCTTTTTGTTGGAGCAATGCCCCGTGCAAACGCCACCCTGAGCGCAGTCAGCGCAGGTGCCCTTGCGGTAGATGCGCACGCATACCGCGACAAACGCAATACCGATAACAGCCAGTACAACAATATCGATAGGTGCCATAGCAAGCCTCCTCTAGTTAACCATCACTTACTTTACTCCATTCTCCACCTACCGAATAGGGACAGGTTTAATTTGGTCAGTTTTATCTGCGGAAACGCCACATCTTACTTCTGGAGCAAAGCAATCTGTCCCCCCATTGCATCAAAAAGCCCGAGTGTCACTGAGACACCCGGGCTCGTGGAAAGGGGTTGATCCTTATTCGGACTTAGGCGGAAACTGCAGCGGAAGCAGTGTTGGTCTCGTCCTCGTCGGTCCAAGCGCGCTTGGGCATAGGACGGAAAATCTGGAAGAGCATCGCGACCAGCAGCACGATAGCCACAACCGTCCAGAAGCCAAACTGCCCAAGGACAAGCAGGTTATAGAACTGGTTGATGAACAGGCCGATCACCCAAGCGAAGGCGCACTCGTAGCCG
>CAJMSO010000350.1 GCA_905216075.1 uncultured bacterium
GATGGCGATATCCCTGAGTTTGAGCAGCTTGAATGCGGGTAACACTTCGTCGAGAATGCCCGTGCGGCTACGATAGCCGTACATATCGTAATAGGTGACGCGCACCAGGTCGCCGCGTTTGAGGCCCTCGAGCTTTTTCGAAAGCTCGAGGGCTTTTTCTTCCGTGAGTTCGCATTTGGGCTCAACAGTGATCTCTTGTTTGCGCACGAGCTCGTAGTATCCCGTGAGGGCGGCAAAGGGCATAAACTGCGCGGCACGGCCGGCGCGGACGGCGCCGTTGGCGGTGAGCTTGGGGTCGGCGGATCGACGTCTTCCCTCGGGGTCCGCTAGACGTTCAAAAGGCGTCGGTGGCCGCATCGGCTGTTGTTGGGACTTAGGCACGATGTCCTCCTACCTGAGCGTTGCGTTCGCGTGCGGTGGCGCCGGCGGTAAAGCTTAATCCCTTGACGAGTGCGTTCTTGCCGTACTTACCCTTTACGGCCAGGACGGCGCGCGCCAGGTCGCGCTCGCGCTCATCGGCCTTAACATCGCTGAACAGGTCGATAGTGGCAAATTCCTCGGGCATGAGGTTGCCAAATCCCAGGTTGATGCGCTTGACCGGTCGTTTGGGATCGACAGTCTGCGCCCAGAGCTCATCGAAATAGCCCATGATCTTCTTAAACGAATTGGTGCGCTCGGGCAGCTTACGCGAGGCGTTGGAGTGCGCAAAGAGCGCGGCATAGCCACCATGCGGCTTGCCGCCGTGTTCGCCCACAAAGATGCCGTCAATCGCCTGTGCCTCTCGCACCAAACGTCGGCGTTCGTCGTCGCGTTGGACGGGCTTGGGCGCGCGGGGCGCGAGCTCGGGGCCGTCGGTTGCGGCGGGTTCGATGCTCGACGTGCTCGAACGCAAATGCCCGCATCCGTCTACATATTGTGCTGTGCCGCTGGCGTCGAGGCGGCGTATGTCGGCGCGCTCGCTCGCGTAGCCTACAAAGAGCGAGATGCTGTTGCACACCACGTGCTTATCGACTAAGTCCAGCACAGCGTTGTCGACCATCTCGCGCAAGACGGTGTAGGCCTGTTCATAGGCATAGCCTTTCGAGAGCACCTGTCCTGTGGTAGTTGAGGTTGCCTGCGGGCGATAGGCCTGAATATCGGCGATGGTTGTCGGCTCGCGCCCAAAGGCGTGGTCGATGAGATACTCGGCATTGACGCCGAGCTCGTCGTAGAGCAGGTTTTCGTCGAGCGCCGCGACGCCCATCAGATCGTAGACGCCGTATTTTTCGAGTCGTGCTGCCACGCCGGGCCCAATGCCCCAGATGTCGGTGATGGGGCGATGGGGCCAGATCTCCTTGCGAAAGGTCTCGTCATCGAGTATGCCGATGCGGCTGGGTACGTGCTTGGCGGTAATGTCGAGTGCCACCTTGGCCTGGAATAGGTTGGGGCCGATGCCAACCGTTGCCGTGATGCCGGTGCGCGCCAGGACCTCGTCGCGCAACATGCAGGCGAAGCCTTCAGCGTCGGTGTGATAGAGGTCCAGATAGGGCGTCACGTCGATAAAGCATTCGTCGATGGAGTAGACGTGCACGTCCTGTGGGCTGACGAATTCCAGATAGATACCGTAGATTTGCGCCGACACCTCCATGTAGTGCTGCATGCGCGGTACGGCCTTGATGTAGTCGATACCGTCGGGAATCTCGAACAGGCGACAGCGGTTATGGATTCCGAGGTCTTTCATGGCCTGTGTGATGGCAAGGCAGATGGTCGTGCGCCCGCGCGATTCGTCGGCAACGACCAGGTTGGTGGTGAGCGGGTCGAGCCCGCGGTCGACGCACTCGACGCTGGCGTAAAACGTCTTGAGGTCGATGCAGATATAGGTGTGACGCTCGTGTCCCACGCGTCCTCCCATCAAACACATGTTCTTATCGAATATTTGTTCGATAATACCCGCTCGTCCGGACATCGTCAAAACCTGTCCCTTTTTGG
>CAJMSO010000351.1 GCA_905216075.1 uncultured bacterium
CAGGGTACGGCCAGTGCCGCCACCAGAAGCGACGGAGAAGTACTTCTTGCCAGCCTCGAGGCGCTCCTTCTTGTAGGTGCCAGCGACGGGGTGCTGGAAGCGCGTGGGGTTGGTGGAGTTACCGGTGATCGAGATGTCGACGTTCTCGTGCCACATGATGGCAACGCCCTCGCGGACGTCGTCGGCGCCGTAGCAGTTGACGGCGGCGCGGGGACCATCGGAGTAGGGGATGGTCTCGACGACCTTGAGCTCGCCCGTGAAGTAGTCGAACTGGGTCTTCACGTAGGTGAAGCCGTTGATGCGGGCGATGATCTGAGCGGCGTCCTTGCCCAGACCGTTGAGGATAACGCGCAGCGGCTTCTTGCGAGCCTTGTTGGCGTTCAGAGCCAGGCCGATAGCGCCCTCAGCGGCAGCGAAGGACTCATGGCCAGCCAGGAAGGCGAAGCACTCGGTGTCGTCGGAGAGCAGCATGGCGCCCAGGTTACCGTGGCCCAGACCGACCTTGCGGTCCTCGGCGACGGAGCCGGGAACGGTGAAGGCCTGGATGCCCTCGCCGATGATGGCAGCAGCCTCAGAAGCGGACTTGGCGCCACGCTTGACAGCGAGAGCGCAGCCGAGGGTGTAGGCCCACTCGGCGTTCTGGAAGGCGATGGACTGGGTGTTGTTGACGATCTCACGCGGGTTGAAGCCCTTGTCGGTGCAGATCTGCAGAGCTTCCTCGAGGGAGGCGATGCCGTTGTCGGCGAGGCACTTGTTGATCTTGTCAGCGCGGCGCTCGTAACCTTCGAACGTAACAGTCATAGTTATTTCCCTCCCTTTCTACTCGTGAACCGGGAACACGCTGGCGACGGAGTGAGTCTCCTCGTCGGTGCGCGGGTCGATGTACTTGGCAGCGTTCTCCCACTGACCATAGTGGCCCATAGCGCCAGCGATGGCCTCCTCGGGGGTCTTGCCGGCCTTTACGGCGTCGGTGAACTTACCGAGGTTCAGGAACTCGAACGCGATGATCTCGTTCTTGTCGTTGAGAGCCATGCGGGTGACGTAGCCCTGAGCGAGCTCGAGGTAACGAGCGCCCTTGGCCTTGGTGCCGAACATGGTACCGACCTGAGAGCGAAGGCCCTTGCCGAGGTCGTCGAGGGAGGCGCCCACGGGCAGGCCGCCCTCGGAGAACGCGGTCTGGCTGCGGCCGTAAACGATCTGCAGGAAGATCTCGCGCATAGCAACGTTGATGGCGTCGCAGACGAGGTCGGTGTTGAGGGCCTCGAGGATGGTCTTACCGGGAAGGATCTCGGAAGCCATGGCGGCAGAGTGGGTCATGCCCGAGCAGCCGATGGTCTCAACGAGGGCCTCCTCGATGATGCCGTCCTTGACGTTCAGCGTGAGCTTGCAGGCGCCCTGCTGAGGTGCGCACCAACCCACACCGTGCGTAAGACCGGAGATGTCGGAAATCTCCTTAGCCTGGACCCACTTGCCCTCCTCGGGGATGGGTGCGGGGCCGTGGTATGCACCCTTGGCAACGGGGCACATGTTCTCCACTTCCTGTGAGTACTGCATGCCTCTCCTCTCTATCGTGTTGGCGTCCCGTTTGGGGGTCGTGGCTGGCGATTGCCGGGCGACCCTTCGAAAGGGACATGACATGCAGCCCCTATAATACCGCGAAATGCACGGAATATTCGGCGAACGGCTCAGTTTTCGCATCGAGAAGTCCTGAAGTTTTAATTGAAACGGTTTAACTCTATGTTCTGTGGTCGTGAACTTCCGTAGAGGGGGTCCGTCTTGGGCAAGCTATTGGTCAGCTCTTGTAAGCATTGCGGGGGTTGACCTGTTGCAACGATGCCGTTCGCCGCCTGATTACTGCCTTTGGCCGCGCGAGTGTATTGTTTTGCGTGAATGTTTTGATGGCACGCTTCAATCGTGCTGTATTGGATGG
>CAJMSO010000352.1 GCA_905216075.1 uncultured bacterium
CGCAGGCCCCGCGGCCGGTGGGAGCAACGCTACTTCACGACCAAGATGTCGCAGTCGGTGTTGCGTAGCAGGAACGTCGAAATCGAACCCAGGAGCGCATACTTGATCGAGGACAGGCCGCGTGCGCCGCAGAGCACCAGGTCGGGCTTGACCACGTCGAGCATCTCGTCTTTGAGCGTCTCGCGAATACGGCCGGCGCGAATCATGACCTCGACCTCGGGAATGTCGGGATTGGCCTTGGCCTCTTCGAGCTGCTTGGCGATGGAGTTCTTAAATGCCTCCTCCAGTCCGTTGACCAGATCGACCGGATAGGAACCAGCGCTCTCGAGTGCCGTGGAATCGATAACGTGGCCGATAATCAGCTTGGCGCCGTTGTTCGCGGCGACCTTGATGGCGCGTGCGAGCACAAAATCCTGCTGCTCAGTACCGTCGAGTGAAACAAATACCTTGGTGTAGCCCTCGTTCATGGTTTCCTCCTTGGTCTATCGCACGGGCGTGGGGCTCGTGCATCGGGCGGGCGCGGATGCGTGGCCGCCGGACACTTTATCTTGTTGCAGTTATACCCAAGGATTTGGGTTTGACCGCTCGCAATTCTGTGAACGGGCGAGTTTTTTGGTAAGGGTAGGCGCAGGCGCGCCGCCAACGGTTGATAATGGGACATCGCCCGCACCGTCCGCAGAACAATATCGGCGGGTGTCTAACGAGGGGGTCCCTTTGGATATCATTGAGCTTCTAAAATCTGCCTTCATGGGCCTGGTCGAGGGCATCACCGAATGGCTGCCTGTTTCGTCGACCGGTCACATGATCTTGGTGGACGAGTTCGTCAAGATGAACGTGAGCGAGACGTTCTGGAATATGTTCCTGGTCGTGATTCAGCTTGGCGCCATTTTGGCCGTCTGCGTTTTGTTCTTCTACGACCTCAACCCGTTTTCTCCCAGCAAGGGCAAGGAGGGCCGTCGCGACACCTGGGTGCTATGGGGCAAGATTGTGCTCGGCTGCATTCCCGCCGCGGCGATCGGTCTGCCGCTCAACGACTGGATGGAGGAGCATTTCTACAATGCTCCCGTCGTGGCGCTGGCGCTCATTGTGTACGGCGTGCTGTTTATCGTGATCGAGAACTGGCGCGCGAACAAGCGCGACCAGGCCGCTCTTGCCGGTTCGTTTGGTTCGCGTGCCGTGACAGCGGGCGGACGCCCCGCCGGTGCGCATTTTGCCGCGCCCGCTGCGACTGCCACTGCAGACGATGACGATAACCTTGACTTTGGCTCCATCACTACGCTCGAGGATCTGAGCTGGAAGACCGCGCTGGGTATCGGTTGCTTCCAGGTGCTTTCGCTGATTCCGGGCACATCGCGCTCCGGCTCCACCATCATCGGCGGCCTGCTACTGGGCTGCACGCGCTCGGTGGCGTCTAAGTTCACGTTCTTCCTAGCCATTCCCGTCATGTTTGGTGCGAGTGCGCTCAAGCTGGTCAAGTACTTTATTAAGGGCGGCACGTTCGGCACCAACGAAATCGCCATCCTGGGCGTGGGCTGCGTCGTCGCCTTTGTGGTGTCGCTCATTGCCATCAAGTGGCTTATGGGCTTCGTGCGCCGTCACGACTTCAAGTGCTTCGGCGTCTACCGCATCATCCTGGGCATCGTGGTGCTCGCGTACTTCTTTGTCCTGGAGCCTATGCTCGGCCTGTAACTTGGTTGACGCTGCGCGGCGACCAGAGCGACAACTTGTCATTCAAAGGGGGTGGCATGACCAAAAGGTCTATGCCGCCCCCTTTTCATGCCAATTTGTTCGCCCTGGCCGCCGCTCGCTGCTGCTACCGTGACATCGGTGGCTCTGTGATTGGCGCAATGGGGTCAGGTTACTTTGCACCAGCTTGGTGCAGACAAATCTGACCCCATTGCGCCAAATCCGCTGGGGCGGGCCCGATGG
>CAJMSO010000353.1 GCA_905216075.1 uncultured bacterium
TGCGCAGCCTCGGTCTCCTCCTGCACCTCATCGATGCTCTCCAGGTCCTCGGCCGCTGCGAGCTTACGGTACACGAGCACGCGCTGATCCACCGCCGGCAGGTACTCCTCGGACAAGAAGTAATCGGCCGGCAGGTTAATGCCTACACTCGCCGCCTCCACGCCGGTATCGTCGTCGCCGCGCGCCTCGGCCACGGCCTGTCCCAGCATCTGCGTAAACAGGTCAAAGCCCACGCTCGACAGGTTACCGTGCTGCTCGGCACCCATGAGCGAACCGGCACCACGGATCTCCAGGTCGCGCATGGCGATGCGCATGCCGCTGCCCAGGTCCTGGAATTCGGAAAGTGCGGTCAGGCGCGCCGTTGCCTCCTCGGTGAGCGGCAGCTCGCCGGGGAACATAAAGTACGCGTAGGCCTGCGTGGCAGAGCGGCCCACACGGCCCTTGAGCTGGTAGAGCTGTGCCAGGCCCAAGCGCTGCGAGTCCTCGATGATCAGCGTGTTGGCCGTTGCGTTGTCGATGCCGCTCTCCACGATGGTCGTGGCGATGAGCACGTCAATCTTCTTGGTCGCGAACTCGATCATCACGTCCTCGACCTCGCGCGGGCTCATCTTGCCGTGTGCCACGCCCACGCGCGCCTCGGGCGCGGCCTCATGCACGCGCGCCACGGCGTCATCGATGGTCTTAACGCGGTTGGACACGTAGTACACCTGGCCGCCGCGGCCCACCTCCAGGCGAATCGCCGCGCTCACCACATCGGGGTCGTACTCCCCCACGTGCACGATCACGGGACGACGCCCGGTGGGCGGCGTGGTGATCAGGCTCATGTCGCGCACGCCGCTCGTGGCCATCTGCATGGTTCGCGGAATCGGCGTTGCCGAAAGCGTGAGCACGTCAATCTGCTCACGCAGGTTCTTGAGCTGCTCCTTGTGCTGCACGCCAAAGCGCTGCTCCTCGTCGATGATCACCAGGCCCAGGTTCTTGGGGTTCACATCGGCCGAAAGCAGGCGGTGGGTGCCGATGAGCACATCGATCGCGCCCTCGGCAAACGCCTTGAGCGCGCGCTTCTGCTGCGCCGGGGTGCGGAAGCGGCTGAGCACTTCGACCTCGAGGCCAAACGGGGCAAAACGCTCAAAGAAGGTCTCGTAGTGCTGCTGGGCCAGAATGGTCGTGGGGCAGAGCACCATGACCTGGCGGCCGGAGTCAACGCACTTAAACGCCGCGCGCAGAGCGACCTCGGTCTTGCCAAAGCCCACGTCGCCGCACAGCAGGCGGTCCATGGGCTTGGGCGCCTCCATGTCGGCCTTAATGTCGGCGATGGCCTCCAGCTGGTCGCACGTCTCGTCGTAAGGGAAGCTTTCCTCCATCTCGATCTGTTCGGGCGTATCGGGCGGGCAGGCGATACCGGTAATCGACGAGCGGCGCGTATACAGATCGACCAGGTCAAACGCCAGCTTTTTGGCGTTCTTGCGTGCCTTGTTGGTGGCACGCGTCCAGTCGGCAGTGTTGAGCCTGGTCAGGCGCGGCCTGTCGCCGTCGGGGCCAACATAGCGTGTGATGCGGTCGACCTGCTCGAGCGGCACGTAGAGCTTGTCGCCGTCGGCATATTCCAGCAAAAAGTAGTCGCGCTCCTTGCCACCCACTTCCTGGCGCGCGATCTCGCTAAAGAGCGCGATGCCGTGGGTGGCGTGCACCACGTAGTCTCCCGGCTTAAACGGGAAGGTGATCTGCGTAATGTCAACCTTGCGGCGGCTGCGGGCCCGGTTGGCGTCCATGCGGGCGTTGAGGTCGGCGATCGAGAACACGGCCAGGTTGGCATCGGGCACCACCACGCCCTGCGGCAAGGCGGCATCGACAAAGGTCACACGTCCGCGCGAAATAGTGGGCACGGCGGCGCCGGCGGCAGCCTGGGCGGCACCCG
>CAJMSO010000354.1 GCA_905216075.1 uncultured bacterium
CGGCAGTCTGGCGGTGCTGGCCATGCGCCGGAATGCGTGTCCCGGTTTGGCGTCTCGGAATGGGATGGAGTTTCCGCAAGAAGGCTCAACCGGAAAGCGTGTCCCATTCTGAGCCAGAATTATGGGATGCACTTTCCACTTGAGGCATCAACCGGAAAATGCATCCCAGTTTGACGCCTCAAAATGGGTCGCGCTTTCCGCGAAGGGCTTCAAAAGGAAACTGCATCCCAAATTTCGGCTGAAAAGTGGGATGCAGTTTCCGAACGGAGTCAGGTAAACGCCGGTAGAGGTAGCTCGCCTACTCCCCCAGCAGCGCTTTCTCCGGCGTGATGGGCAGCGAGCGGACCTGGTGGCCGGTGGCGTGTGCCACGGCCGAGGCCACGGCGGCGAGCGGCGTGTTGATGACGACCTCGCCGATCGACTTGGCACCAAACGGGCCCGTCGGCTCGTAGCTCGGCTCAAAGGCCACGCGAATGCGTCCAATATCCAGACGCGTGGGCAGCTTGTAGCTCATAAAGTTGCCGGTGCGCAGACGGCCTCGGTCGTCGTGCTCGACGATCTCGTAGAGCGCGTGACCGATGCCCTGGGCAATACCGCCCTCGGCCTGGACGCGCGCGAGTGCCTCGTTAATCACGGTGCCGCAGTCCACAGCCGCCGCATAGTCCACCACGGTCACCTTGCCGGTGGCCTTGTCGACCTCGACCTCGGCAATGCCGGCCATAAACGGCGGAGGCGAAACGGGCAGGCAGGCAGAGGCATGCGAGGTCAGCGCGTCGCCGCCCGCGATGTTCTTGACGCAAAGGTTGGCAAAGTCGCGCAGCGTGAGGTAGCGGTTCTGCTCGCGCGCGGCACGCTCGTCGGACAGGCGCACGTACTGGCCATCAAAGACCACGTCGGCGGCGTCCACGTCCCACATCTGGGCAGCCTTGGCACAGATCTTCTCACGCAGCTCGGTCGCGGCGTTCTTGGCGGCAAGGCCCGTCACGTACGTACCCGAGCTCGCGTACGAGCCGGCGTCGAACGGCGACACATCGGTGTCCACGCCGCGCACCACAATGAGCGAGCTCTCCACGCCCAGCTCCTCGGCGGCAATCTGCGCCAGGATCGTATCGACGCCCATACCGTTATCGGTGGCGCCGGTGCCGATGGTAATAAAGCCGTCCTCTTCCAGGCGCATGTCGATGCCGGCGATGTCCACGTTGGAGATGCCCGAGCCCTGCATGGTAAGCGCGCAGCCCAGAGCGCGCACGCGGTCGCCCAGGTCGACGGCTAGCGGCTTGTCGCGCCAACCGATCATGTCCATCGCGCGCAGCAGGCAGCGGTCGAGCGCGCAGGCGTTGAGCTTCTCGTTGTAATACTGCGGCATGATCTCGCCCTCGCGCACGATGTTCTTAAGGCGCAGGTCGGCGGGATCCATGTGCAGCATGTCGGCGAGCTCGTTGACGGCGCTCTCCACGGCAAACTGGCCCTGGGTGGCACCGTAGCCACGATACGCGCCGCCACGGTTGGTATTGGTGTAGACGGCGTCCCAGCTAAAGCGGCTCGCCTTCACATGGTTGTAGATGGGCAGGCTCTTGTGGCCCGACAGGCCGATCGTCGTGGTGGCGTGCTCGCCGTACGCGCCGGCGTTGGACAGCGTGTGCAGGTCGATGGCCGTGATGGTGCCGTCGTTCATGGCGCCCAGCTTGACGGTCATCTGCATCTGGTGGCGCGAGTTGCCCGCGGTGATGGTCTCCTCGCGGGTGTAGCAGCAGTAGCTCGGACGGCCAGTCTGCTGGGTCACGAACGCAACGAAGATCTCGCAGCAGCCCGTCTGCTTGGAGCCAAAGCCGCCGCCGATGCGCGGCTTGATGACCTGCACCTGTGACTGCGGAATGTCGAGCGACTGCGCGACCATGCGGCGCACGTGGAAGGGC
>CAJMSO010000355.1 GCA_905216075.1 uncultured bacterium
GCTGTGGCGCGCTGCGCCTGCTGCCTGGGGTGACTTTGGGGTCGATTGGGGTTGTCTGCACAATTCGCGGTATTATGTTGCGGAGTTTTGAAAGGAGCCGCTGGTGGTCACGACGACGTTTGCTTCGCCTTTGGGCGAAATCTTGCTTGCCGCTGATGGCCGCGGTTTGACTGGGCTTTGGTTTGAGGGGCAGGAGCACTTTGGCTTTACGCTGCTCAAAGAGAATGCAGAGCATGTCGAGGGTGCCGATGCGGTTTCTGGTGCTGGCGGCATGTCGTCGGTAAGTCCCGCAAATGGTGCGGCTTCTTCGGTGCTTGAGCGTTCGTGGGCTTGGCTGAATGCTTATTTTGCAGGGCAGGAACCTCGGTTTACGCCGCCGTTGCATTTGATTGGCACGGCGTTTCAGCGTGAAGTTTGGTACGAGCTGCTTTCTATTCCGCGTGGCGAGGTTGCTACGTATGGTGAGATCGCCCAGCGTGTTGCGGCTCGACATCGTGTACCGGGAAACGAGGCACCCGTTGTGTCTCCCCGTGCCGTGGGGTCCGCGGTCGCGCGTAATCCCATTTCGATTATCGTGCCGTGCCATCGCGTGGTTGCCGCCGACGGATCGCTCAACGGATATGCCGGCGGGCTTGATCGCAAAGAGTGGCTGCTTCGGCTTGAGGGCGCGTACGAGGAATAACGCCAGGGCACTTTGCATGACGAAGGCGCCGCGAAGGGACGAGTCGCTGTCTTTTCGCGGCCGGCATGCGTCCAGGCGCTCGGCGTCTGCGCCTTAAGTTTGGCTAAGCCATATCCTGCGTATTTGAAAACGCGCAGGTTGAGCAGCTAAGGCTGCGCTAAGGCGGCTGACGGTGCGCTATCATCGGCAGTATCGAAACCTGTATAGTCGTGCGCCAAAGGAGCAACCATGAAACTGATGCTTGCCGAGGACGAACCCGGTCTCTCCCGCGCCCTTACCGCGATTCTTCAACATAGCGACTACGAGGTCGATACCGCGCTCGACGGTCTGACGGCGCTCGAATATCTGCTTGCCAACGACTACGATGCCGCAATCCTGGATATCATGATGCCCGGCATGGACGGCATCGAGGTGCTCAAGCGTACACGCGCCGCCGGAAAGCGACTGCCCATCATCATGCTCACGGCAAAAAGCGAGGTGTCCGATAAGGTCGAGGGTCTGGATGCCGGTGCCAACGATTACCTGACCAAGCCGTTTGCCGCCAAGGAACTGCTTGCGCGTATTCGTGCCATGACGCGTGCCGCGACGGCAATTGACGCCACGACGTTCAGCGTGGGCAACGTGCGTCTCAACACGGCATCGTGCACACTCGTTGGCCCCGAGGGCGAGGAGCACCTGGCCAATCGTGAGTTTCAGCTTATGGAACTCTTTATGCGCAACGCCGGCACGCGCATGCCCACCGAGCGTCTGATGCTCGAAGTTTGGGGTGAGGATGCGCCCGAAGGCGCCAACGTGGTGTGGGTCTACATCTCGTATCTGCGCAAAAAGCTGACGGCGCTTGGTGCCAACGTGGTCATTCGCGCATCGCGCAATCAGGGCTATTCGCTTGAGGTTGTCGAAGGGGACGAGCGGGCGTGAGCGTACGCTCGTGGTGCAAGCGCATGACGGAGTGGTTCCACACCGCCTCGAGTAGTACGGGGCGGGCAAATTCTGTTGACGCATTGGGCCGTCGCCTGCGTCGCAAGTTTATCCTCGTTGCCATGGGCGCCGTGACCGTGGTGCTCACACTCATCATCGCTGGCATCAACATTGTCAATTATTCGCATGTCTGCAAAATGGCCGATGCGCGCCTGGGCTATATCCTGGCGGGCAAGGACGGTATCGATTGGGGGGACGAGCCTAAAGATGATTCCGCTA
>CAJMSO010000356.1 GCA_905216075.1 uncultured bacterium
GCGCGATTTAGGTGGCGAGCCTGCTCCTGCCGTATGTTTTCCTCGCGACGCACGGGGTAGTCATAATTTCCCCGTGCGACTGTGAGTTTGTTGTGCAACAAAGATGCTTCGTATCCGCTTATCGCATGGACGCTTCCGCTCGCATCCTTAATTTGTCCATTCGTTGCGCAACCTTTTTGGTTCGCTGATACACTCAAATATGGATTCGAATGAATGCGCCGCTCCCGAGCGGCGTGTTTTTGTTGGAGGAGAACGCATGCGGCCCGGTGGCACTCAGACAAAGCGCGGCGCCGCGGTGCGCATACGACGCCGACTGGGCTTGGCGCCGCGGGCGTACGCACTGCTATCGTGCTCGCTGGTGCTGGTCATAGCTGGCGTTTCTGCCTATGGCATGACCGTGCCGTCCATGATACAGGCGCATGCCGCACGCGAACCGCGCGTGGGGCATGAGGTCAAAAGTGATCTGGGTACCACGACTGGATATGCTTGGGCAAGTGTGGTCGCGCATATTGTGTTTGGCACCGACGATGCGGACGGCGCCGAGGCCCCGGACAACGAAGTCACGCTTGCCAATGGCAAAACCATCGTGCTCACCAACACCAAGATCATCGATCGATTGTCCAACAATAGCGTGGCGGCAACGGTGAATAAGGTCGAGCAGCAAAAGGAGCAGGACGCCCAGCAGTCCGGAAAGCCCGGTAGCTCGGATACTTCTGGCTCCGGCTCGGATTCATCGAGTTCGGGCGGCGGCTCTGGGTCGGGTTCCTCTACCGGAGGGCCTGGAAACGGCGGCTCGACGGGCGGCAACACTGACAACGATGCAAACTCCGGCGGCCTTTCCGCTGCTGAGGAAGAGGGCATTCACAGTTGGCTTGTGACCAAGTACAACATGCTCGACAGTTACGTTTCTCGTGCCAATGACGTGGTCTCGACCTATAACTCTACGGGAGATCCCAGGCCGTGCGACAGCCTGGTCGGGGAGATGTTTGTCATTCGAGCCGAGTTCGGTCGTCAGACATTCTCGCCCCGGTCAAAGTGGTATCAGCAGTATGCCAATCTGTGGGGCTGTTACACCAACCTATGTCAATGGGTTGGCCATTACGGCGATGATGACGTCGCGCTCGGTAACTTCAACAATAACGTGGCGGCGCTTGCCCTATGATGACCGATCTTGCATCCACCACACCACAATCGCTCGGTCGCGATCCCATGGTCGGCCTGCGCCTGGCGCGTGTCGACGGGTTTGAGCCGGCCATTGCGCTCGGTCAGGACGAACTGCCTGCCTATCTGCGTCGTTTTACGATGCTGTTTGCCGACGATGCCACCATGCGCCGTGGCGGTATCGGCCGCGTGACGCGTGCCGTCAACGCCCAAGGCGAGGCCGTGGCACTCAAGCAGCTCATCTTGCCGACGCGCGATGAGTTTGACGACGATGCCGCTCACGAGGCGCTGGTCGCCAAGTTCAAGGCGGCGTTTCGCGAGGAATACGAATGCCATCGCGCCCTTTCGGGCCTTAAGGGCTTTCCCCGCCTCTATGGCTGGGGCGAGGTCGACGGTGTGCCTGCAATTGTCATGGAATGGGTCGAGGGCGAGACGCTTGCCCGCTTGCGTTCGCGACTCGCCGTGGACGATGCCGGACGCCTGTCGCCGCTTGTGGCGGCGCGTCTGGGTCGCGACCTGTTCGATCTGCTCTGCCGCATGAGCTTGGTGGGGGAGGGGTTCGTCCATCGCGACATCTCGCCGGCCAATATTATGGTGCGCACGGCGCGCCTGCCGCTCGACCGACAGCTTGCCGAAGGCACCTTCGACCTGTGCTTGATCGACTTTGGCTCGTCGCTGGCGCTTGAGCCTGCGTCGGCCGTGGCCGGTACCGGCG
>CAJMSO010000357.1 GCA_905216075.1 uncultured bacterium
CCGCCAAAAAGTACTGCCCGCCCACGTGGCAGGACTGGTACAACAAGGTTGCAACCCAGATGAACCGCATCTAAGATCAACGTCAAAGGGCCCCAATTGGGGCCCTTTTTCTTTTACGCGACGGAGGTATCGACGACGCCAGTCGCGTTTGCAATGGCAACAATGATAATCATTGCCAACAAGAGCACACCCATAGCCTTGAGCCAGAGCTTTGCAAGCTTTTTACCGCGGTATCTATCGAGTAGCTCAAACCGCCGGCGAAGGCGGCGTTTGTCGAGCATCACAAAATGAATGAGCACTACGAGACCGTCGACGAAGATAAAATACTCAATCGCGAGAAACCACATCGGGTAGTTTTGGTTGGCGCCCGTAGGATGAAAAACGGCAAAATGGCTTCCGGCAAAGAAAACAAGTAGCGAAAGATAGACGAATGCGTTCCAAATGCGCCCAACGGTGTCGGGAATGCGGGAGAGTAAATTCGGGCGCTCAGGCACCAACGGCAATCCACCCTGAGACTGATCCGTGGGGAGCACGGGCGCAGGGCACACGGCTCGCCGCTCCGGAGGCTCTTGGAAGGAAGCAGCATTCGGCGCGGACGACGCATACGATGCGCGTGCAGCGTGCCCTAGCGCCTTCGCGCTTGCAAAGCGCTTGTCCGGATCGAGCGCCATCGCCATGCAAATAACATTGGCAAGCGAGGCGGGGACGTCACGTGCCTCGCATTGCTCGCGCATGTTCCGACCTGGCTTGGGATCGGCCCCCGTCAGACAAAAGAACAGCAGGGCACCGAGCGCATAGACATCGCTGCGCACGCTCGTCTGGCCAAAACCATACTGCTCGGGCGGCGCATAGGGACGCGTGCCAAACTTGACGGTATCGGCATCGGCTCCCTCGCGCCACACGCGAGCAATTCCCAAGTCAATAATCACCAGCGATGAAAACGTCAGGCCTGTATCGGGCGTATAGTTTGCGCCCGACACGATGATATTCGAGGGCTTTAGGTCGCGATGGATCACCGGCACAGCCATCTCCCCCGCCGACGCAAAGCCGGCATGGAGCTCCGCAACTGCATCACAAAGGGCGCCAAACAGCTCAGAAGCATAATCGGGCGTCGCACCCAAACGCCCCACCAGGGCCCCGAGCGTTTCGCCTTCGATGTATTCCATGACCACGCAAAGCTCGTCGCCCACGCGGCGGCAATCGACAATCCGAGGCAAGTGCTCGTAACGTCGCCCGGCATGTTGGGCCGCAAACAGGCGTTCATACGCCCCGCCAATCTGGGCCGACGCGTCGATGCACTTGCGAACAAAGGGGCCAAGAGATCCTCCGCCGGAGCCCTCAAAGTACACGAGCTCGGTCGTCTCGACGTCGGAGTGCTTGAGCACACGGTCTACGCGATAGCTGTCATCACGCTCGAGTGACGCCAGGTGTCCGGCGAGCGCAGCGGTCAGCTCATCATCGGAATATGTTGGGCTCTGAGTATCCATAGCGTCCATAATAACGCAGGGCGCGGACGCCCCATGACGCCCGTGCCCTGCACGTTCTAAATACCGTGAACGGCGCTTCCGCCGGCAGCTAACTGTTAGCTCACCGTCTCTTCACCAAAGCGATACAGCTCCTCGTTCACCTTTTGCAGGCTGCAGCCACGATCGATACAGAAAATGATGATGGCGTCACGGCGGTCCTTGCAGTTGAGGACATTGGCGCCCGCCGCCGACAAGGCGCGGTTGGTCTCCTTGAGCATCAGCGCCATGGCAAAGGCAATCTGCAGCACCTTATTGCGGCTCGGATGCCGCGCACCGGTAAAGATCTGATAGCCAAAGGTCTCGTTGAGGTCGGCCATACGCAC
>CAJMSO010000358.1 GCA_905216075.1 uncultured bacterium
AAGACCATCGCGGTCTTTGCCCTGCCCTATATGCTCTCGTACTTTTTGCAGATGCTCTACGGCATGGCCGACCTGTACATGATGGGGCAGTTTAGCGGCGCCGCCGGCATCACCGCCGTGGGCAATGGCGCGCAGACGCTCTATATCATTACCGTGACGCTCGTGGGCCTGGCCATGGGAACGACGGTCATCGTCGGCCACGCCGTGGGTTCGCGCCGGTTTGACCGTGCCGAGACCGCCATAGGCAACACTATCACACTCTTTATGGGCGTCTCGGTGGTGCTGGCCGCCATCTTGTTTGCACTATGCCCGCAAATCGTGGCGCTCATTGGCACGCCGGCCGAGGCAGTCGAAGGCACCGCCGCCTACCTGCGCATCTGCTTTATCGGCATTCCGTTTATCGCCGCATACAACATTCTCTCGGCCATCTTTCGCGGGCTGGGCGATTCGCGCTCGCCTATGTACGTGATTGGCGTCGCGTGCATCATTAACATCACGCTCGACTTTCTGTTTATCGGCCACATGGGGCTCGGCCCCGTGGGCGCGGCGCTCGGCACGGTGACCGCCCAGACGGCAAGCGTTGCCCTCGCGCTCGTATGGCTCAAGAGCCGTCGCACGAACATCCATGTTAAGCGCAGCGACCTGCGTCCCCAGCCCGAGGTGCTCGGCAGCATTCTTAAGATCGGCGTGCCCGTGGCCGTGCAGGACGGCTGCATCCAGGTGGCGTTTATGTTTATCACCGTCATCGCCAACCATCGCGGCCTGGTCGATGCCGCTGCCGTGGGCCTGGTCGAGAAGATGATCAGCTTTTTGTTCATTGTGCCGAGTTCCATGGGTGCCACCGCCAGCGCGCTAACGGCGCAAAACGCCGGCGCGGGCAAGGGCGATCGTGCACGTCAGGTGCTCAAAGATGCCATGACAATCTCGGTAGTGTATGGCTGCCTGATCACGGTGCTGATGTGGCTGGTGGCGCCGGCGTTTATCGGCTTTTTTGCCAAGGACCCCGCAGTGGTCGCCGCCGGCACCGGCTATATGCGCAGCTACATTTTCGACGCAATCTTTGCCGGCATCCACATTTGCTTTAGCGGCTTTTTCGCTGCGTATGGCAAGAGCTACATCGGCTTTGCGCACAACGTGCTGGCCGTTGCGCTCATTCGCGTGCCCGGCGCCTGGCTGCTGTCGAACGCCTATTCCGATACATTGTTTCCCATGGGTATCGCCTCGCCGTGCGGATCAATTCTATCGGTGGTTATTTGCGTGATGGCATTTACCGTGCTCAACCGCCGCGGAGCTTTTGACAAACTGATGGCGTAGCGGATCGCTCGCGTCGTACGACTTCGGCGCCCCTTTCCCGCCCATTGAAAGGAGCGGTCCCATGACCGACTCGCCAACCGAATATACCGAGGGCCTGCTCCGCATTGGCGAGGTGGCGCGCCTGTTTAACCTGAGCGTGGGGACGCTACGTCATTACGAGCAGATGGGATTGCTGGACCCGGCGCACATCGATTCGGCGAGTGGATACCGCTACTACGGATCTCGGCAGCTCTCCACCCTCAACACCATCAGCCACCTGCGTGTTCTCGACTTGCCGCTCGCACAAATCCGCAAGTTTGTGACCACGCGCGATGTGGACCTCATGCAGCGACAGCTGGCTCAGCAGCAGGAGCTCATCGAGCGCAAGCGCCGCGAGCTGGAGCGCGTGTCGCGCAAGATCGATAACCGACTTGCGCTGCTGCACGATGCCTTGAACACCGAGCTCGACACCATTTGCACAATCGATGCGCCCGAGCTTCGCTGCGCCGTGTTGCGCGAACGCGTCAACCCTACCGACGCCTATGCG
>CAJMSO010000359.1 GCA_905216075.1 uncultured bacterium
CACATATCGCTCTTGGGCTACGTGAGCGTGTCGGGCAAGGTTTATAAGGTTGATCGTCCTGTTCGGGAAGTACCGTTGCCCGTGGACCCTGACATGGAGCTGGTCCTTCACGAGTCCGATTCCAGTATTGGCGAGATTATGGTGAGGGAAGCTAACGGTGCAATGCGCGCGTGTGCGCGAACTGCCGGCTCTCCCGAAGGCCCCATGCGCGAGCAGTCCGACCACGAGACATGGAATTCGACCCGCGCCCTTCCTTTCGGCGAGTTCATGGCCTCGATGTTCTTGCGCTACGTGATATTTGCCAACTCCGAAAGCGCTATTGCGAACACGGCGGGCGTCGACGGTCTCGATGCAGGCATGCAAAACGTTGTCGACAAGATCAAACTCGTAAAGTTGCCCGAGCCGGCCGAGGTGTTTTTGGGCTTTGACACGGCACCGCTCCCCGATGCTATCGAGACGCTGCTTTACCGTGTTGACCATGCCGAGAATCCGAGCGGTATCGAGCGTTATGCCGCCGCCCTGATGAGCGAGATCGACTTGCCCCGTCTGCGCACCATTGCTGCCAAGTCCGAAATGAGCCTAGCGCGCATTGACCGCTCAAAGCTGTTCTATCTCAATTTTGATCGTAGCCTGCTGGACCAGGACGAGATTGACATGCTGCTTGCCATCGAGTGCCGTCTCAACCGCCTCTCCGGCATCCTTGAGCGCATCGGGGCCGGATTGGTCCCCGCGGCATCCTCGCCGAGCCTTGAGGGCTGCGCGCTCTTTGATGCGTGGCATATCGCCAAGACAACCAACGATGTTCCCCGACTGCTCGATACGACCTCGAGCGACAACCCGTGGGGCAAACCCGGAACGGTAGCTTGCCAGCCGGGCGGTGAGTGGGATGTGCGTACCCGCTTCGCGCGTATCGTCGAGGCGCTTAACGTGGTCACACGGCTCGACTATACCTATCGGGCAAACGTTGCCGAGGGGATTATGCTCGTTCGGTTTGGGCGCTCTGTCGTGGATGCCATGCCGCAACGTGAATACGACGCTCAGGATGACGTCTGGCGCGAGCTAGACGTGGACATGCGCGCGACTTGGGCCGCGGAGCACGACGCGCGCGTGGCGCTTACGCTGGCAGCGGCTTGCTTTGCCGCAGGTGCCTGCATTGCGCGCTGCTATGTTCAGATTGCGGCTCCCGACGGCGAGCAGGGCGAGCGCGTCATTGCAACATATTCCTTTGGGCGTGCGGCCTATCTGGCCAATTGCGTGCCTGTCGCCAAGGATCTTGAGAGCATGGATATGGACGATATGCCGTGCAAGCGCATGCTTGAGGCATATGAGTCGGACGCGCCGGATGCGATTGAGCCTGCGGAGGTTCACGCTCGCCCGCGTGACGACCACCGTTCGCTGCCGCCGGCGTTGCGCGACCTGCTGCTTGCCGATACGGCTGATGAGCTAGAGGTCATGGAGGAGGACGATGACCCGTATGTGGCGCGCGTCGTTGAGCTGCGCGAGCAGGCAAAAGTTGACCGTGCAAGCGCGTTTGAGGGCTTTTCCCGTCTTGTTGAGGAGCTGGAGGCCAAGTGCGCCGTTGCCGAGCTTTTGGCAACGGGTCCGGTCCAGACGCAGTTTTGCGACAACCAGCTGGTACGCATGGTGCTGCCGGTAATGGAGGAAGACCGCTCCGTTCGTATTTTGCGTGCTCCCGATGCTCTGTACTTTGCCCAGCACGAGATCTGCAGTTATTACGCCGAGCAGGAGGATTTTGAACGGGCATTGCCCGAGGTGCGTCGTCTTTACGATCTGGCTCGCTCGTCCATGCA
>CAJMSO010000360.1 GCA_905216075.1 uncultured bacterium
CTTCTTCTTAAACATGTCAAACAGACCCATATGTTTTCTCCTCTTGATTAAGCGCAACGTTATGCGCATGCCTATGGTGATTATAGTGCCAAATGATCAAATTGCTAAGGTGAGGGCTCGAATCGCAAGCCCTTCCAAGCCCCTCCCAAAACCTTTTACCAGTGGCACTCATATTGTCGATTAAGCCAGACCCTCGGTGCCGTTGGACTTGATGATCTTCTGGTATGCGAAGAAGCTGTCCTTGCGGCGGCGCTCATAGGTACCGGTGCCGTCGTCGTACTTATCGACGTGGATGAAGCCGTAGCGCTTGCGCATCTCGCCCGTGCCGGCGGAAACCAGGTCGATGGGACCCCACCAGGTGTAGGCAATCAGGTCAACGCCATCGGCAATGGCCTCGCCCATGGCCTTGATGTGGCTCTGCAAGTAGGCGATGCGGTACGGGTCGTGGATGGAGCCGTCCTCCTCGACCTCGTCGTAAGCGCCCATGCCGTTCTCGACCACCATCAGCGGAATCTCGTAGCGGGCGTAAATCTCGTTGAGGGCGATGCGCAGGCCCAGCGGATCGATCTGCCAGCCCCAGTCGGTGGACTCCAGATAGGGGTTCTTGCCGCCAAAGGTCATGTTGCCCTCGGTCATCTCGTGATCCTTGTGGGTGCCCACGGTGCCGGACATGTAATAGCTAAAGGAGTAGAAGTCGACCTTGCCGTCGGCGATATCCTGCAGATCGCCGTCCTCCATCGCGAGCTCAACATCGTTCTCGGCCCAGAAGCGCTTGGCATAGAACGGGTACTTGCCGCGCACCTGCACGTCGGAGCAGTACCAGTTCATGGTATTCATCTCCTGCTGCGTGGCGAACACGTCGGCCGGATCGCACGTGGCGGCATAGGAAAGGATGAAGCAGTCCATGTTGCCCATCTTAAACTGCGGGTAATGCTCGTGGGCATAGCGCACGACGCGGCCGCTGGCGACAAACTGGTGATGCAGGGCCTGCATACGGGCCTGCGGCGTGGTCTGGACCGCCGAAGCCGGACCCTCAAAGCCCTGAATCATGCTGGTCTCAAAGAGGTTGCCCATGTCCTGAGTACCGCAGTTGATCTCGTTGAAGGTGAGCCAGAACTTGACCTTGTCCTGATAGCGATCGAAGACGGTCTGGCAGTACTTCTCAAAGAAGCCGATGAGCTCACGGCTCGCCCAGCCGTTGTATTTCTCGACCAGGTGATAGGGCATCTCGTAGTGCGAGAGGGTCACGAGCGGCTCGATATTGTGAGCGCGCAGGCAGTCGAAGACGCGGTCGTAGAAGGCGAGGCCGGCCTCGTTGGGCTCAGCGTCGTCACCGTTGGGGAAGATACGGCTCCAGGAGATGGACATGCGAAACATGGTAAAGCCCATCTCGGCGAACAGCGCGATGTCCTCCTCGTAGTGATGGTAGAAATCGATACCGTCATGATTGGGGTAGAAGCGGTTGGGGTCGATGTCAATCGTAATCTGACGCGGCTCCTTGTAGCTGCCGCCCAAGAAATGGTCGTCGACGGAGGGACCGCGGCCGTCCACGTTCCAAGCGCCCTCAAACTGGTTGGCGGCGGTGGCGCCACCCCAATAGAAACCCTCGGGGAACTTGATGTTTGCCATGAGCATCTCCTTTGCATCGCGGGTCGATGAGCTGAGTATCGCCCACGCGCGGGACGGGCAGAAGCGGGCGTACCAAACCCGACACTTCTTTTCGCGCCCACGGACCGCCGCCGCCCCGTCTCTGACACTTCCTGATACCGACCAAAAAGGGACAGGTTTATTTTGGCAGGTTTTA
>CAJMSO010000361.1 GCA_905216075.1 uncultured bacterium
CAGATACATGCGCATCCCTTCGCGTATGGGGTACATAGTTGCGGTCTAACCCATATATGATAGCGTGCGCAAGCAAACCTGCATATAACCCGCACGGAATGATTGGACGTAGCCGTTGGGGACGTTCCTTAACGACTAGTCGTTTAAGAACGTCCCCAACGGCTAGCAAAGGGACTGTCGCTTTGTCACATTTTAGAGCGCCTGAAGCAGAGCGATGAGGAAGCGGATGCCCTGGAGATAGGCGCGGCGGGTGATGCGCTCGTTGGTGCCGTGGACGCCGCGATCGCACTCGTCGTCATCAACCACAAAGGCCGAGAAGCGAATGCATTCAGGGCAAATGTGCTGGTAGTTGGCAGCGTCGGTCGCACCGATCACGGTCGAGGGCACAATTGCCACTGGCTCGAATAATCCGTTTTCCGCCGTCCCCTTTGGATCACGGAAATAGCGGGCGGCGATGGAGCGAACCGCCTCGAGGCCGGGACCACCGATGCGCGGGGACGGCGAGGGTTCGGAGCTGCCGGGGCCCAGCTCCACTTCGACACGACCGGCAAGGTCCGCCCCGGCAACCGCCTCACGGCAGCGCGTCACAACGTCGGCCACGCTCGTGCCCTCAAGCATGCGGAAGTTGATGTTGGCCCACATATCCTGCGGCATTACGTTGGCGCCGGTGCTGCCACCCTCGATCTGCGTGGGCGCGCAGGTGGTCGTCACCAGCGGATAGAGCTTCTTGCTAGCGAGGCACTCGCGAACGATGGCGTCCTTGTTGGAGGCAATCTCGTCGGCCGTGTAAAGCCCCAGCTCGACGAGCTGGGCGGCAAGCAAGTCGGTCACGCGCGTCGGCCACTCGATATCGCAGATTGCGGTGATGGCACGGCTGAGCACCTCGAGCGATGTGCCGCCGTAGGGGTTGGACGAATGCCCGCCCTCACTCTTCGTCTTGAGTATGATATCGGCGTAACCCTTCTCCGCGAGGTCGGCATGCATAAGCCAGCCCTCGCCCGCGCCATACTCGGCAGCCGAAACAATACGGTAGTCACCCTCGTCGATCAGATATTCAAGTTCAACGCCACGCTTCTCGAGCACACGACCGATCGCCCCCGCGCCGTACTGCGTGGTTTCCTCGTCCTGGCCAAAGGCCAGCAGCAGCGTTCGTTCGTGTTGCCAGCCGTGCGCCAGCGCATACTCAACGGCCTCCAAGATGCCCGCAACCTGGTCTTTCATATCGATGGCGCCGCGACCCCAAATATAGGTGTCGTCCACGTGCCCGCTAAAGGGATCGTGCGTCCAGTCCGTCTCGGTGCCCGGCACCACGGGAACCACGTCCATGTGGCCCATGAGCATGACCGGCTTGAGGGCGGGGTCGGTGCCGGCAAGCGTCACGAGCAGCGAATGGTCGATGAGCTCGACCTCGCCCGTCGCAAACACGCGCGGCCAGCCCTGCTGCATATAGGCGCGCAGGTCGTCAAACGCCTGCCAGTCCACCGTCTGGGCATCCATGCTCGAAATCGTCGGAAACGACAGCACGCGGCCCAGGCGCTCGCACGCGCCGACCTCATCGATATCGGCAAAATCATCCTCGTGCGCAAAGAAGCGCCAAACCTCGGCCATGCCTTCCTCCAAAAATAACGTGGCAAAGAGGCGGTCCCTTTGCCACGTTCGCTTGCATTATTTGTCGTTGAGATAACGCGAGAGGAACTCGCGGGTGCGCTGGTGCTTGGGATTGCCGAAGAGCTCAGCCGGCGCGGCGTCCTCGAGCACCACGCCCTTGTCCATAAAGACCACGCGGTCGG
>CAJMSO010000362.1 GCA_905216075.1 uncultured bacterium
ACGCCGTCGCTGCCTATCTCGAGCGCGAAGGCTACTGGGTTGTGGGCGTCGGCGACGGCCAGTCCGCGATCGAGGAGTTCGAGAAGCATCAGTTCGACCTGGTCGTGCTCGACCTTATGCTCCCCAAGATTCCCGGCGAGCGCGTTTGCCGCACCATTCGCGATACCTCGGATGTCCCCATCATCATGCTGACGGCTAAGGGCGAGATCGAGGACCGTATTATCGGTCTTGAGCTCGGCGCCGACGACTATCTGATTAAGCCGTTCTCGCCGCGCGAGCTCGTCGCCCGCGTTCGCGCTCTGTTCCGCCGTGCCCATCAGGCCGACGAGCCCACCGTCGAGGTACTCGACTTCGGCGATCTGGTCATCGATATCTCGGGCCACAAGATCTTGGTCGAGGGCAAGGAAGTCGATCTGACGGCTTCCGAGTTCAAACTGCTCACCACGCTTGCCCGCCATCCCGGCCGTGTGTATAACCGCATGGAGCTGGTCGAGAAAGTGCTCGGGTATGACTTTGAGGGCTATGAGCGCACCATCGATAGCCACGTGAAGAATCTTCGCGCCAAGCTGGGCGATGATCCCAAGAAGCCCAAGTGGCTCTACACCGTCCATGGTGTCGGCTATCGCTTCGAGGCTCCGGCCAAGACCGATAAGTCGGACGAGAAATAGGGAAATCACATATGACACCTGCGCGCTTTGAAATCGGACAAAAGCACAAGCAGGAGAGCGAGGCGGGTTCCAAGGCTAGTTGGAACACGCCTCGTTCCGATTCACGGCCAACGATGAGCTATCCCTCGCGCATGGCACTTGCTTTTGCTCTGACATCGCTCATGACAGTATTGGTGCTGGTGGGCGTTGTCTCTGTTGTGTGGGGCACGGTCTTTTCGGATTACACACGCTCCAATATCGTCGAAATCGCAAATTCCGCTGCCGAGAAGTTGGCGACCTCATATGAGGAAAACGGCTCTTGGACCGCGGGAGAACTGCGCACGGTCGCAACGTCGAGTTTGGTTTCCGACGATCTGGGCATGCAGGTCGTCAATAAAAAGGGTGTGATCGTTTATGACGATTCCTGGCCCTCGGCAAGCGCCACCGCCGATGTACGCGAAAACCAGGCTACGACCGACGACACGAGCGGCAAGAGGGCATCGCATAGCCCGGTCTCGTCTGCTCCAACCGACTCCGATAGCGTTGCTAACGTCGAGATTGTAACGTCTTCCGGCGAGCATGTCGGACAGGTAAAGCTGTGGGCCATCGGCTCCGACGCTCTGCTCACCAAGGCGGACTCTGCGTTTAGGGAGAAGACCTTTAACGCCATGGCCCTCGCCGCGGTTGTTGCAATCTGCATTTCGGTCGTTATCGGATCGCTCGTGTCGCGCATGCTCACCAAACCGATTCATCGCATCACCAGTACCGCAAAGCAAATCCGTGACGGCGACCTGTCGGCTCGCACGGGGCTGCGCGGTGATGACGAGATCGATCAGCTGGGTGAGACCTTCGATGAGATGGCCACCTCGCTCGAGAAGGATATGAAACACGAGAAGCGCCTGACCTCAGACGTTGCACACGAGCTTCGCACGCCGCTTATGGCCATGCTCGCAACGGTCGAGGCCATGCAGGATGGCGTGTATCCCACCGACGATGAGCATTTGGAGACCGTTGCTTCCGAGACGCGTCGCCTGGCTCGTCTGGTGCAGCAGATGCTCGACCTATCGCGTATGGAAAACAGCACGGCTCCGCTCAATCTAGAACCGGTGGACATGGTTCCGTTCGTGCGATCG
>CAJMSO010000363.1 GCA_905216075.1 uncultured bacterium
GTGCCGAAGATATTGCCGTGGAGGCGGCCGACTTTGGCCCCGTGCAGCGGCGGCCCCGCCGTGTGCTGCTGGCGATCGACTCCTTTAAGGGCAGCGTTTCGAGCGCGCAGGCGGAGGCGGCGGTTGCCGAGGGCATGCGCCGTGTGTGGTCCGATGCCCAGGTGGCTACGTTGCCGCTGGCAGATGGCGGTGAGGGAACGCTCGATGCCGTTGCCGCCTGCGGTGGCGAGCTTGTGACCTGCGGGGTTGCAGGCCCCTTGGGCGACCGCGCGTCTGCCCGGATGCTGGTGGACGGCGAGCGCGAGTCCGCGGTCATCGAGATGGCCGAGGCGGCGGGTATTGGGTACTCGCCCTGTACAGAATCGGCGGCGCTTGCGGCTTCGACCTATGGCGTGGGCGAGCTCATGCTTCGCGCGGTTCGCACGGGCGCAAAGACTATCTATATTGGTTTGGGCGGCAGTGCCACCAACGATGGTGGCGCCGGCATGCTGCAGGCGCTGGGCGCGCGTGTGGTCGATGATCAGGGATGCGATGTCGCCCCCGGTCTTGCCGGCCTTGAGCAGGTGGCGAGCGTTGATCTGGCGCCCGCGCTGCAGGCTTTGGATGATGCTCGTATCGTTGTGCTTTCCGATGTCGAGAATCCGCTCGTGGGGCGTCGTGGGGCACTTGCAGTGTTTGGCGGGCAAAAGGGCCTGCCGACAGACGATGTCGAAGCGCTGGGCAGGTACGACAGCTGGATGGTCGGCTACGGCCGCCTGCTCGATGCGGCGATTACCGGGGTGCGGGCTCAGGGGTTGTTGCGCGTGCCCGAGGGCGTGCGGACATTTGGCTCGGTGCTCGGCGTGCCCGGCGCCGGTGCCGCTGGCGGTCTGGGCGCCGCGTTGTTGGCACTTGGTGCCGAGTTGCGCTCGGGCGTGGAGACGGTGCTCGATCTGATTGGGTTTGACGAGCGCGTGCGCGATGCCGACCTGGTCATTACAGGCGAGGGCAATATGGACGAGCAATCCGCTGCCGGCAAGGCGCCGGTGGGCGTGGCCCGTCGTGCGAAACGCTATGGCAAGCCGGTTGTTGCCGTCGTGGGCGGTCGTGCCGACAACCTGGATGCGGTGTATAGGCAGGGTATCGACTTAGTTCTGCCGGTCTGCCGCAGGCCCATGGACCTGGAGCAGGCAATCGATCCGCAAGAAGCCGCAACCAACCTCATCTGCGCCGGTGAAGCCGCCGCCCAAGCCTACGACCTCGCTCGCCTCTAAAACCCATCCCCTCGATAAGTTGCGGTGAAATACGGAGTGTTTTTGCCTTTAAGGTGCCAATTCAGTCCGTATTCCACCGCAACTTCGAGAATGGCTATCCGAGGCTGACTGCCTTGGGTCTCGAGCCGGACCGCTTGCCACGAAATGCGGCCATCTACTACGTTTAGCCGAGCACCCTCGACCATCCCGGAATATGCGAAAATAAAACCGCAGGTAGACGGCTTGTCGATTTTCGAAAAAGCCGGCTATGGTTGACCCCCTCGGCTTAAACGTAGTAGATAGGCCCCTTTCGTGGCACGGCGTCAGACCAGTCTAATTGGGATGGGCCTTATTTGACTACTTGTCGATCTGATTGCCCAAGTAGTCAAAAAAGCCCCGTCCCAAATTAGCTACCTTGCCCCATCGGGCTGGAGCGGGTAAGATATATTGAGCGCCTAGCGCGTTCGATGGGTTCGGATGACGACATGTTCCGAATCTGGTCAGGTCCGGAAGGAA
>CAJMSO010000364.1 GCA_905216075.1 uncultured bacterium
CCTTCTCCATGCACTTGAGGATGATTCGCTCCAGGTCGGCATCGACGCCGGAGTTGATCTGGCTCGGCGGGATGGGGAGCTCGTTGACCTGCTTGAGCGCGACCGAGATGGCGTCGTCGCCGTCAAAGGGTACGCGGCCGGTGGCGCACTCGTACATCACGACGCCCAGCGAGTAGATATCCGAGGTGGGGCCGAGGTCCTGGCCGCGGGTCTGCTCGGGGCTTACATAGTGGGCGGTGCCCAGCACGTTGTTATCCTGCGTGAGATGACTGTTCTTGGCGCGTGCGATGCCAAAATCCATTACCTTGATGTTGCCGTCGGGCAGCACCATGATGTTTTGCGGCTTAATGTCGCGGTGGATGATCTCGTGCTTGTGTGCGACCGAAAGCGCGGAGCTGATCTGCGAGCCGATCTGCGCGACCTTTTTGGGATCGAGGGCGCCGTGGCTCTTGATGCCGCTCTTGAGGTCGGTACCGCGCAGGTACTCCATGACGATGTAGTAGGTGTCGCCGTCCTTGCCCCAGTCGTAGACGCCCACGATATAGGGGGAGGACAGGCCGGCAGCTGCCTGGGCCTCCTGCTTAAAGCGGGCGGCGAAGGTGGCGTCGCCGGCATACTGCGGCAGCATGATCTTGACGGCAACCGTGCGGTCGAGGACCTGATCCTGTGCACGGAAGACGGTCGCCATACCGCCCGTCCCCACCTTATCTTTGAGGAGGTATCTTCCCCCGAGGACCCTCTGTTCCATTCCTGCTCCTAACATAACTATTCGCTCAACGATGTGTGTAGTACCAAATGTGTGGCCGCTGGGGCCGTGTGGCGCGTTGTCGCTAACTCATCGGCCGCGGCGCGCCCCAAGTATCCGCTTTGATCACGGGCATCACGCTCCCTGTGCGGCAAGCGCCGCGGTCAGGACGATGCCGGCAATCTTGGCCGCCTCGACGTCGTGTTTGTCGTAATCCTCCAGGGCCACCGAGATGGCAACCGTGGGTGAATCGTAAGGTGCAAAGCCAACAAACATAGAGTTGACGTTGGTGCCGCCAGTCTCGGCCGAGCCGGTCTTGCCGGCGACCTTGACGCCGGGGATTTGGGCATCGGTGCCGGTGCCGGACTGGACGACGGCAAGCATGGCCTGCTTGACCTGGTCGGCCGTGGCGGAGCTGACGGCCTGACCCAGCGAGCGGGACTGCGTGGTCTTGACCACGGTTCCGTCCGGGGCGAGTACCTGGGCTACAAAGTACGGGTCCATGACCACGCCGCTGTTAGCGATGGCGGCGGCAATCACGGCGTTTTGCATGACGGTGGTCTGCGGGCCGGGCGTGTGGTCCATACCGACAGGCTGGCCGGCGCCGGCCCAGGCGGTCTCCCACTCGGTCATGAGCGACGGGTCGGCCATGATGGAGGCCGCGGAGGTCAGGTCCTGGCCGAGCTTTTGGCCGTAGCCAAAGGCGTTGGCAAACTGCACGAGCGTGTTTGCGCCAACTTCGTTTGCCACTTGGCCGAAGACGACGTTGGAGGACACGGCAAAGGCCTGCTGCAGGCTGATGGTGCCGTAGCTCTCGTTGGCATAGTTGGTGACCGGTGCGTTGCCGATGTCCATGGAGCCGGGCGCCTGGTAGGTGCTGGTAAGACTGGCGGTACCGGTCTCGAGTGCCGCGGAAAGCGTAACGACCTTAAACGTTGAGCCCGGCGTGTACAGCGCGTCCATGGCGCGATTGTACATGGAGCCGTCCTCGCC
>CAJMSO010000365.1 GCA_905216075.1 uncultured bacterium
AGACCATCATGGTCAACTGCAATCCCGAGACCGTCTCGACCGACTATGACACGTCCGACCGTCTGTACTTTGAGCCGCTCACCTACGAGGACGTCATGGACGTTATCGATGTTGAGCGACCCGACGGCGTCGTGGTGACGCTCGGCGGCCAGACTCCGCTTAAGTTGGCGCGCATGCTCGAGGAAAGCGGCGTAAACATCATGGGCACCAAGCCCGATGCCATCGACTTTGCCGAGGACCGCGAGCGCTTTGCCGCCCTGCTCGACAAGCTGGGCATCATGTACCCGCCGGCGGGTCAGGCCACCTCGTTTGAGGAGGCCGAGGCCGTTGCCGCACACATTGGCTACCCGCTGCTGGTACGTCCGAGCTACGTGCTGGGCGGCCGCGGCATGATGATCGCCTACGATGCCGAGCATCTGCGCGATTACATGGCCGAGGCCGCGCGCATTAGCCCCGACTACCCGGTGTATCTGGACCGCTTCTTGGAGGGCGCGATCGAGTCCGATGTCGACGCCCTGTGCGATGGCGAAGAGGTCTACATCGGCGGCATTCTGGAGCATATCGAGGAGGCCGGTATTCACTCCGGCGACTCTGCGACCTGCATCCCGCCGTTCAGCTTTAGCGAGAGCCTGCAGGCAAAGCTTCGCGAGACCACACGCCGCATTGCGATGGCACTGGGCGTACGCGGCCTGGTCAACGTGCAGTATGCCATCAAGGGCGAGACCGTCTACGTGATCGAGGCCAACCCGCGTGCCAGCCGTACCGTGCCGTTTATCTCCAAGGCCACCGGCGTGCCGCTGGCCAAGTGCGCGGCGCGCATCATGGCGGGCGATTCCATCGCGAGCTTGGGCCTGCCGAGCGACGAGCGTCAGCTGGACTGGTTCTGCATGAAGGAAGCCGTTATGCCCTGGGGTCGTTTCCCGGGCGCTGACGTTATCCTGGGGCCCGAGATGAAGTCGACGGGCGAGGTCATGGGTATCGCCAAGAGCTATCCCGAGGCATACGCCAAGACGCAGCTGGCGATTGACTACAAGCTGCCCGACCCGAGCGCCGGTAAGGTGTTCATTAGCGTGTGCGACCGCGACAAGCGTCATATCCTTTCGGTCGCCCGTATCCTGCGCTACCTGGGCTTTGATATCTGCTCCACCGAGGGCACGGCGCGCGTGCTGCGTGGAGGCAACGTGACGTGCGAGGTCGTGGAGAAGATTAGCGGCCCGCACGGCGGCGAGCGTCCCAACATCGGTGACCTGATCGCCGATGGCAAGATTGCGGTAATCATCAACACGCCGTACGGCCCGGGTTCGCGTGGCGACGGCTATCTGTTGCGTACCGAGGCGGTGCGCCGCGGCGTGACTTGCGTGACGGCGATGTCTGCCGCCAACACGTACGTGAGTGCCATCGAGGCCGTGCGCGAGGACCAGCAGGGTCACGGCAGTGCCAACGACATGGGCATGGATGTCATCGCCCTGCAGGACCTGCCGCAGTACACGGTGTAGTTGACCTGGCCGGCCGGGGCAAGAGGGGCCGAATTTCCCCCTTCGCTCCGGCTGCAAGCAGAGTCGCTCAGGAGGAAACTCAGCCCCTCCCGCCCCGGCCTGCGGTGACTTGGCTGCACCGTGTGCTGCCGAAGGGGCTTTGCGCGATGACTAGGGCTGAATAGAAAATGAGTGTGGGCCCTGCCG
>CAJMSO010000366.1 GCA_905216075.1 uncultured bacterium
GCGCGATCATCTTGATCGTCTTTGGCCTGGACCTCATCAAGGACCAGCGGCGCAATGCCGCCCGCCTGTCTTACGTCCTCATCGCATTTACCGTCGTGGAGCTTTTAGTTGACGTGATGCTCCAGGGCATCGGACCCTTCCTGCTGCGCCCCGCCGTCCAGCTTGTCATCCTCATTGCGCTGTCGGCCACCGTCGACCCCACGCTACGCCAGGAGCGCGAACTGCAGCGCCGTCTGCAAGAGATGCTCGACCGCGATGCCGCCGCCGAGGGGATGCTCGGCCGCGACGAAACCGGCGAGGGCTACATCAAGCTCAACTACTTCAACCTGTTCTGGGTATTCTTCGTCTGCAGCGTGTTAGGTCTCATTCTCGAGGAAGTCTGGCATATGGTCGTCGTCGATCCCGGCGTCTATCAGGACCGTGCCGGTATGCTATTTGGCCCCTTTAGCCCCATCTACGGATTTGGCGCGGTGCTCATGACCATGGCGCTCAACCGCTTCTATAAAAAGAATCCTCTGATCATTTTCCTGGTAAGTGCCCTGATCGGCGGCGCTTTCGAGGTGTTTGTAGGCTGGTTTATGCAGACCTCATTTGGCGTGGTGTCGTGGAGCTATTCACACATTAGGCTATTCGGCATGCCCGATCCCATCGCGGTATTGACCGGGGGACGCACATGCACGCCGTTTGCCTGCATGTGGGGCCTGGGTGGCCTCATCTGGATCAAGGTCTTGCTGCCGCGCCTGCTTAAGCTCATCAATATGATTCCATGGAAACGCCGCTACTCTGCTACCGTCATCCTGACCGCCGTCATGTTGATCGACGGCGTCATGACGTTGCAATCGCTCGACTATTGGTATCAGCGCGTCAACGGAACCGTTCGAAATATTCCCGTCGCACAGTTCTATGACAAGCATTTCGATAACGAATATATGGAGAACCGTTTTCAGAGTATGACCATGAGCCCCAAGGACGCCACACGCGTGTAGCAAACGCCAGAGCAAAATAGCTCCAACACATCAAAGCCCGCTGGCAGATCTACATGAACTGCCAGCGGGCTTTCGCTATAGACAGACTCGGATTGCCGACGAGGCCTTACGCCTCGCGCTCGACCTCGCTCACGCACTCGTTCTTGATGGTGCCGACGAGCGACTGCAGCGCATCGACCACATGCGGGCGAATGTCTCCGCCAATGAGCACGAGCATGATGTCGTCGCCCACGGTAAGCTCGCCGCTCGCCAGCCACACGCGCACATAGCCGATACCCGGCATCGTGCGCGTCGCCTCGATAGCGGCCTGCACCTTTTCGGCATCGAAGCCAAACACCATGCCGCCCACCTTGTGGCCTGGCGCCACGCCATCGGTCTCGACTCCGCGCACTTCGGCCTTAGGCGTCGCACGCACCACGCCGTTGTGCGTCAGGTACATCCCACAATCAGCCGCCGAAGCATCGGCCTTGGCTTCGCGCAGCCAAGCATCAACCGAAGGCATCGATTTGCCGTTCTCAAGCATCATTTCTCCTTTTGATTTCCAGGGTAGTCTTTTTGGGACGGGGCTCCCGGACACTTTATTCCTCGACCGGCGTGAGTACCATGACGGCGCGCGTATTGCTAAATGACAGCGAACGGCAGGTCACAAGCGTTACGACCTTGGTTGCCGAAGCGGCACGATCGG
>CAJMSO010000367.1 GCA_905216075.1 uncultured bacterium
CGGGCCGAGGCCGTGGGTGGGCAAATTTTGATCGAGCCCGGTTGGAACGAGACGGTTAATACGCCAGATCGCTGCCGTGAGGTGCTGGAGCGCGTCTCGAGCCCGTCGCTCGGCGTGATCTATGACCCAGTGTCGCTGCTGCACCCCAGTGTCGTTGACGAAGCGCAGGAAATCACAGCGCGCATGCTCTACTTATGCGGCAGTAAGATCCGCGCGCTGCACGCCAAGGATTTTGAGGTCGTTGATAACGAGGATGAAGCCGGTTGGTGCGACGGTACGGGTTCGCGCCTGGTGTGTCATGGCGTGGGCGAGACGGGACGATATGACTTTGAGCCCGTAGTGGCCTGGGCGGCTGCCGCCTGCCCTGGGATTCCCTGCGTGGTCGAGAACAGTGTGCCGGCGACGGCGGCTGACTGTCTGGCGACACTCGAGCACATGTCCGCTCGCTGCGGGGCTTCGCATCGCGAGTTATAGCATTGGCTTTTGCTGTGGCGGTCGATTAAGTTTGCCTGACTGGGGCAGCGGTGAAGGATCTTTATCGTCGCCCCATTGGATTGAATCAAAAAGGGGAGTTGCGTGGCTATCCACATTGTCGAAGAGGCGAATCGTTGCCTAGGTTGCAAAAGGGCATTCTGTCAGCTTAAGGGCTGCCCGGTTCAGACGCCTATTCCGCAGGTCATTGACCTGTTCAAACGGCGTCGTCTAGAAGAGGCGGGCGAGCTACTGTTCCAGAACAATCCCATGAGCGCGGTCTGCTCCATGGTTTGCAACCATTCGGGCCAGTGCGAGGGCGCTTGCATTCAGGGCCGTAAGGGCGCACCCGTGCATTTTTCGAGCATCGAGAACTATATCTCGACAGCGTATTTGGACCGTAAGGAGTGGAAGCCCGCACCGTCGTGCGGTAAACAGATTGCCGTGGTCGGTTCCGGTCCCGCTGGTATTACCGTGGCTATCAAGATGGCCCAGCTGGGCTGTGCCGTCACGGTATTTGAGCAGCGCCCCGAGATTGGCGGTGTGCTGGAGTACGGTATCCCCGAGTTCCGTCTGCCGCGCTCGCTCGTGCAAAAGTACCGCCACGTGATGTGCTCGCTCGGCGTGCGCGTGCGTCCGTCGACCACCATCGGCGGTGCGCTCCACATCGACGACCTACTGCGTGACGGCTACGATGCGGTCTTTGTTGGTACCGGTACTTGGCGAGCTCGAAAGCTGGGTATTCCCGGCGAGTCGCGCGGCAACGTGCTGTTTGGTATCGATTATCTGGTCGATCCTACGAGCGTGGCAATTGGGCAGAACGTGGCGGTTATCGGCGCCGGCAATGTGGCCATGGATGTTGCCCGCACAGCCCTGCGCTCGGGCGCTCGCAAGGTCACCGTGTATGCCCGATCGCGCCATATCTCTGCCATCGATGATGAGGTGGAGCTGACCGAGCTCGATGGTGCCGAGATTGTGTGCGGCAAGGCGATCTGCGCCATCGACGATAACGGTCCGGTGTTCGAGACGGCTATCTTTGACGAGGACAATAACGTGGTGGGCTACGAGGAAGAGCTCGACCATGCGTCTGCCGACACGGTTGTGATTGCGGCGTCTCAGGTGCCCAAGGACAAACTCGTGCTTACAACGGGCGGTCTGGAGACCGACCATCGCGGCCTGCTTTCGGTCG
>CAJMSO010000368.1 GCA_905216075.1 uncultured bacterium
AGGGCGGCCTTTCGGGACCGCCCTTCGCATTTGAATCGTGGCTACCTTGCCGTCTGCTCGGCCGCCCGCTTACCTGCTATTTGAGAGGTAAAACCTACCAAAATAAACCTGTCCCTTTTTGGCAGGTTTACAAGAAAGCGGGGATGAGATGGCGACGGTGTACGGTTATGCGCGGGTGAGTTCGCGCGATCAGAACCTTAATCGGCAGCTGGATGCGCTGGGCGCCTATGGCGTGGGCTCGGCGAATATTTATGCCGACCATGCGAGCGGCAAGGACTTCGATCGACCGCGTTATCGCGAGCTGCTGCACGTCCTGGGAGACGGGGACGTACTGGTGGTGCTTTCTATCGACCGACTTGGCCGTAATTACTCCGAGATTCTTGAGGAATGGCGACGCATTACCAAGGAGCTCGGGGTTGCCATTGTGGTGTTGGACATGCCATTGCTTGACACGCGCGCTAGGGCCAGCGGCGCGCCGGATGTGACCAACGTCCTGATTGCCGATATTGTGCTGCAACTGCTGAGCTACGTGGCGCAGGTAGAGCGCGAGAATATCCATCGGCGCCAAGCGGAGGGAATTGCAGCGGCGCGGGCGCGAGGGGTCCGTTTCGGTCGACCTCGCAAGCCGTGCCCTCCTCAGTTTGAGCTGGTGCGCGATAGCTATGAGGCGGGCGATATTACCCGCAGCCAGGCGGCAAAGTGCCTGGGCGTGTGCGTGGGGACGTTCGATCGCTGGATGCGCGAGGCGGGGTAGGGGTTTGCGTCGCTTTGTCGCTTCCTGTTGCGATTCAAATTTTGATACGGTGACGATGCCATTTGGGGCTACACTCGCTGATATTCAAAAAAGGAGGTTGGCCCTTGGCGCGCGTAAAACAAATAATCGGATGGACCGCGATCGTTCTGTTCGCTGCAACGCTGGCGGGCATCTGGGTGCTGACGGAGCAAAATGCGGTGGAGACGTCGTTGCTGAGCGAGTCCACCGCGCGTGTGGTGGAGGGCCAGGCTACGGGCGTTCAGGCTACCGGCATCACGGGTGAAATTCAGGCGGGGGACGGCATGACTGAGAGTACCAATCCGGCTGCCTCGACGGTCCAGCCTGGTCGACTTGCTTCCATTCGCATGTGGGTAGGCGCAAACGTCCGTCGCGTCGCCCATACCGTAGAGTTTTTCTTCGTCGGATTGGTCGCCTCGGTGATCGTGGTCTGCTTTTCCAGGCGTCCATGGAGTGTGTGTTCCCGTTGCGTGCCTGTGTTTCTCTTTTGCGCTGCCTGCTCCGTTGACGACCAGGTGCATAAGATCTTTGTTCCCGGCAGGCATTTCGACGTTATCGATTTAGGATTCGATGCTGCGGGCTATGTCACCGCCATGCTGTTGGTATTGCTGGCAGCGGCGTTGGTGCGCCATGCGACTCGGCCGATCGGCGCCCATGCGAGGCGCTAGCCGGTAACAAACCCGTTTCTGATAATGCGACCTTGTTGAATTATTTTGTGTCGCGCGTATTTCCGAGCGGTCGGATTTGAGGGGCGAGCGGTAGAACGCTCGCCCTTTGTGCGCCACGATGCGGCACAATGTACCGCAAAAGCTGTTTGTATCCGGTACGAATCGTTCGTTGGTCTTTAATTCTTCTCAACGGAGGTGTTTGAGATGG
>CAJMSO010000369.1 GCA_905216075.1 uncultured bacterium
GTCTTAATCATGAGTCGTAAAGCTACTGACAACATCATCATCGAAAACGCCCGCATTATCTTCCGGAACTTTTCCGGTAAGGAGGACAAGTACAACCGTGCCGGCGATCGCAATTTCTGCGTTATCATTGAGGACCACAACGATGCTCAGCGTCTGATCGAAGACGGCTGGAATATCCGCGTGATGCCTCCCCGTGAGGAAGGTGACGAGCCTCGCCACTATCTCCAGGTCGCGGTGAGCTTCAAGAACTTCCCGCCCAAGGTCGTCATGGTCACCCGCCGCAAGCAGACGCCTCTCGATGAGGAGTCCATCGGCGCACTCGACTTTGCCGGCGGCGACGTGGTACACATTTCGTCCGGTCTGACGGGCCTGATTCTCTGCTTAATGCTCGGCCGTCGTCGTGGTTTTGGCATGGTGAGCTACCGTCCGCATAACGTGCCGTTTGTGGCGCTGGGCGCCGGCCTGCTTTGGTTTGGCTGGGTTGGAGGACGGCATGAGCGAGGCCGACGCCGTGGCGGCGCTTGCCATCCTCAACACCGTGACGGCCAGCGCGGCGGGCATGGTCTCGTGGCTTGCCGTCGAGCGCGTGCATACCGGTCGCCCCACGCTGGTGGGCGTCAGCACCGGTCTGGTTGCGGGCCTTGTGGTGGTCACGCCGGGTGCGGGCTTTGTCGAGCCGTGGGCGGCGCTGGTCATGGGCCTGATCGTCTCGCCTGTCTGCTACCTGGCCATCAGCCATCTTAAGACCAAGTTTGGCTACGACGATGCGCTCGACGCGTTCGGTTGCCACGGCATCGGCGGCATCTTGGGCGGCGTGCTCACGGGCCTGTTCTGTGTGCCGGAGCTCTCGTGGACCGGTAAGGGTGGCCTGTTCTACACGGGCGACGTGTCGCTGCTCGTCTCGCAGATTTTGGGCATTGTGGTGACGGTCGCTATTGTACTGGTGCTCGACTTGGTGACCGCCGCGGTGGTCAAGGCGCTGTTCCACGGCAGCCTGCACGTGGACGAGGCCGACGAGGCGCTGGGCCTGGACGCGAGTCAGCATGGCGAGAGCGCTTATCCCTCGTTCTCCGGACTCGATTAGCAGCTTCCCCAAGCACCGCACCTTGCCGTTCAATCGTCGCTCACGTACTTAAGTACGCTTCGCTCCTCTTTCACGGCAATCTGCGGCACTTGGGAAACCTGCTAAGACCAGTCAGTTGAACTTTTTGATTTCTGAGGTTGGTTTGCGGCACCTGGGAAACCCGCGTCTCATGTAAAGGGATACGTTAATTATTGAGAGGAATTCATTATGAAAAAGATCACGGCTATCGTGCGCCAGGAAAAGCTTGAGGTTCTTAAAGATGCGCTGTTTGCTGCCGATGTTCGCGGCATGACTATCAACCAGGTGCAGGGCTGCGGTGCACAGCATGGCTGGAAGGAATACGCGCGCGGCAACGAGTTGCTTGTCAACACGATCCCTAAGGTGCAGTTCACGCTCATTTGCGCCGATGAGCATGTCGACGGAATTGTCGAGATTATCTGCAATGCTGCTCGCACCGGTGCCGTTGGAGACGGCAAGATCTGGGTCGAGCCGGTCGAGGAAGTTATCCGCATCCGCACCGGCGAACACGGCCCCGCCGCGGTGTAGGACAATCTTTCGCCTAGC
>CAJMSO010000370.1 GCA_905216075.1 uncultured bacterium
CATCGGCCGCCTCCTCGGCCTCGGGCGCCTCGACCTTGCCGCGGCCCTTTCCGCGGCCACGGCCCTCGCCCTGGCCCTGACCGGAACGAGCATCGGATTCGGCATCGCGGCGACGGCGCTTGGGCATCGACGTGCCGGTCAGACGGTCGGCACTCGACAGGCCATCGCCCACGTCGACGCCGTTCTCGCGATCGAGCTCCATGAGCGCCAGGCGCATCTCGGGCGACTCGATGCGTTCGAGCACGTCGCGCGTCACGCAGTCGGGGCGGCAGTTGCAGCCCTGCTCGGCGGCCTTCTTTTTGCAGCCCTCCGAGCACGTCATATCGGCCAGGTTGACCTTAAAGACCTTGCCGTTCTCCAGGCGCAGCACCAGCTGCTCACGCGGCGTGTCATATTCCTGAATACGCGCCTTGCCAAGCGGCGTATCGATGAGCGTCTTCTTTTTGGGCGCACGGCTCTTAAAGTCCTTGTACGCCTCGAACTCATAGCGCAGGCAGCACATCAGGCGGCCGCATACGCCGCTGATCTTGGACGAGTTGAGCGGCAGGTCCTGCTCTTTTGCCATGCGGATCGAGACGGGCTCAAACTGTCCGCCAAAGCGCGTGCAGCAGAGTTCCTGTCCGCATTGGGCATAGCCGCCCACCAGACGGGTCTCGTCGCGCACACCGATCTGGCGCATGTCGACGCGAATGTGCAGCGTCGAGGACAGATCCTTGACGAGCTGACGAAAATCGACGCGCTCCTCGGCCGCAAAGTAGAACACGGCCTTCTCGCCGCCAAACAGGTACTCGACGCCGACCGGCTTCATCTCGAGGTCGAGCTCTTTGACCAGACGGCGGAAATCGACCATCGCCTCGTCGCCCTGGATGGCCAGGTCGTCGGCAAGCTGTAGGTCGATGTCGCTCGCCACGCGCAGCACGGGCTTGAGCGGCTGACCGATCTCGTCTTGCGGCACCTCGAAGGGATCGGCCGTGACCAGGCCGATCTCGGTTCCGCGCTCGGTGGAGCAAATGGCATAATCGGCCTCGAGGATATCCAGATCCTGCGGATCAAACCACAGATCGCGCGAGGCATAGGTAAACTTAACGGGTACGACTAACGGCATTTCAGTGCCTTCCTGATATCGAACAGCATGACCTCGATGGCCAGCTGGGGAGTAACGTTTCTTGCGATGTTGCGCTCGGCAGTTGCGACCGCCTCGAGCGCCCGCGTGGTACCCGCAACATTCGTCGCGGCGGCAAGCCGCCCGATCGTGTCGCGCACGTCCTCGTTCACAACGTCTGCCGCCTCATCCTGAAGCGTCAGCAGCACGTCGCGCATGAGCGTCCGCGCGCTCGCCAGCGCTTCCATGATACCCGAACGCTCGCGCGCGTTGAGTTCGCGCTTGTTGCGGTCCTCAAGCTGCTTCAATGCTCCACGCGACAGGTAGTCGGCGTTTTGCTCGAGCACCTTTTCCTGCGTGGACTTGACCTCGGCGAGCGGTGCCTTAACGGCGACGATGAGTGACTTGGCGCGGCTGAGCACGTCGGCCTCGTCGGCGGCGATGAGCGAATCGATGGCGCGGACCATCTGGCGGCGAGCATCCTGGCGCTCGGCGCTCTTAAGGAACTCGATGCCGCGTGTGGGGCTTCCCGCC
>CAJMSO010000371.1 GCA_905216075.1 uncultured bacterium
CACGATATCGGTCACGGCAGGCTTGCCGCGGGTGACGGTGCCCGTCTTGTCGAGCACCACGGTGCCCACGCTGCGCAGGTTCTCCAGCGCCTCGGCGCTCTTAAAGAGAATGCCCATCTCGGCGCCCTTGCCGGTGCCGACCATAATGGCGACGGGCGTGGCCAGACCCAATGCGCACGGACAGCTGATTACCAGCACGGCCACGGCGGAGGTGAGCGCCTCGTTTATGCTGCCGGTCAGTGCCATCCACACCGCAAAGGTCACAGCCGAGATCGCGAACACCACGGGCACGAACACGCCGGCGACTTTGTCGGCCATGCGGGCGATGGGCGCCTTGGTGGCGTTGGCGTCCTCGACGAGCTGGATAATCTTGGCGAGCGACGTGTCGGCGCCCACGCGTGTGGCACGGAAGGTAAACGAGCCGGTGCGGTTGACAGTGGCGGCGTTGACGGTGTCGCCGGCGGTCTTTTCCACGGGGATGGACTCGCCGGTGAGCGCGCTCTCGTCCACGGCCGAGCTGCCCTCGAGCACCACGCCATCGACAGGGATGGACTCGCCGGGGCGCACACGCAGGACCTGGCCGGGAAGGATACTGTCGACGTCGACGGTGGCCTCGCTGCCGTCCTCTGCCACGACGGTCGCGGTCTTGGGCGTCAGGTCGATCAGCGCCTCGATGGCGCCGCCGGTCTTGGACTTGCTGCGCGTCTCGAGGTATTTGCCCACGGTGACCAGCGACAGGATCGTGCCGGCGCTCTCAAAATACAGGTTGTCCATGCTCGTCATCATGGCCTCGTGCACCTGACCTGCGGCTAATTGGTCGGCCATGATGAACATGGCGTAGAGCGACCAGGCGATGGAGGCGGTGGCGCCCACGGCAATAAGGGCGTCCATGGTAGGCGCGCCGTGCGCGAGTGATTTAAACCCGTTGATAAAGTACGCGTCGTTGACGTAGACGATGGGAATGAGCAGGACGAGCTCGGTGAGCGCGAGCGTCATGCTGTGGGTGTGGTCGGTGAAGACGCCGGGCAGCGGCCAGCCGAGCATGTGCCCCATGCCTATGTAGAACAGTGGGATGAGGAAGATGATCGAGACGATGAGGCGGGTGCGCATGGCAGAGGCGGCGGCCTCCAACTTTTTGGTCGGCGACTCCATATGGGCGGCGCCAGACCTAGCCTGCGAGCTGCCGCTTGAGCCGGCGGCACCGGTGCCTGCGTCGACGGGTGAGGCCGAGTAGCCCGCGCAGTCGACGGCGGTGCAGATATCGTCGGGGGAGACCTGCGCGGGGTCGTAGTCGACCACCATGGAACCGGCGAGCAGGTTGACCGCGACGCTTTGGACGCCGTCGAGCTTGCTCACGGCACGGTCCACGTGCGCCTGGCAGGCGGCGCATGTCATGCCGCCCACGTCGAACTTATCTTGAGCCATGGCTTCTCCTTTCTGTAGTTCGGTGTTGGAATTGTTAACCTGCCGATACTATACACCCATACCCCCTGGGGGTGTCCAGTACAGAAATAATATATGAGATTTCGTTACAGATGAGGATGGATGGTTGGCCGATGGACCGTCCCAACCAATCATCTCAATCTGTAACATCTAGCAGGGAAAATGACCTCTAACTGTTACAGATCGAGACA
>CAJMSO010000372.1 GCA_905216075.1 uncultured bacterium
TTTCGCGATTGGCGGCACACCGGAAACGAGTCCCGCTTCGGCTTCGCTCGTTGCGCGTAAGGCGGTGCGCGATCTGGGCGGAGAACATGTGATTGTTGGCACATACGGCAGTTTTCTGCTGGCGCTTGTCTGTCAGAGTGGCGCCGCCACTGCCGAAGTGACCTGCACGTCGATTATGCCCGCTTTCAAAGATGACGAATCGGTGTATTTGAGTCCGGTGCGTTCCGGTGTCGCCGGCGCTTCGCACGTGTTGCGTGAAACCCTGTTTTCCTTGCAGGCGGCTCCCGCTTTGGCGTCGCCGTCCCGCCCGTTGCGTGCCGATGAGTTGCTGCCGGAACGGGCGCTGTTGGGCGATGATTACGCTCGTGAAGAGTTGTATCAGAACGTGTATCAGGTGCTTCATGGCGAGAATCCCGACGATCCGACGTTTGTGACGGTTTCCACGTTTTTGCGCAACGGCGGCCTGGTGTTTCCCCTGGCGGCATGCGTAATCGCGGCGGCGTTTAGCGCATGGGACGCGCATGTGGCTCGTCGTGCAGCCAAGCAGACTGGTGCTGCGCCTTCGGGCGCCATCCCGCGCTTCCGCTGGGTCGGTGTCCTCGCGGTGCTCGCGCTCTGCCTTGCCTCTAATATGTACTTCACCAAGGTCTTTATGCCGGCGCACGATATCACGCCTGGTTCCAAGCGCGAAATCCTTTCGATTCCGTTCCAGCAGACGGCTCGTTTCGTCCAAAAGCACGACGGCCTCAACTCGGGCGTCAACCCTACGGTTAAGGAGGATGGCACCATCGTGGAGGCTCCTTGCGACGGTTTGGTGACCGACGAAGAACGTGCCGTGATCGATCGCGTACTCAAGTACGAGAACCTGGGCCGCCGCTACAACCCCGACAAGTCCGATGCCGTCAAGAACTGCTTTAACGAGTACGCCTCGCAGGAGGACATCGATGCCTATTTTGAGGTATGGGCTCAGATGTTTAAGAAGGATCCCGAGTGCTATATTTCGGCGCTTATCAATAACTACTATGGCTATTTTTATCCGAGCGCGCGCGATGCCTGGGTCTACAGCACGGCGCGTAGTGCCGAGATCATGGCGAAGCCCGATAACCTCAAGTACTTTGACTTCCATCCGGTCGATAGCAAGGTCGTGCGCTGGTGCGACCACCTGATTAACCTGTACCGCGTGGCGGTGCAGCGCATTCCGTTTATCTCGCTCACCATGAGCTCGGCCACTTATGTGTGGATCATGATCGTCGTGGTGGTTTACCTGTTGCGCCGTCATTCATGGCGTGCGCTGGCGATCTGGGTGCCGCTGTTGGGCGTGCTCGCCGTGTGCCTGATCGGTCCCTGCAACGGCTCGACCTACATGCGCTATCTGTATCCGGTCATCGCCTGCATGCCCTTTGCCATTGGCGCCACCATCACCCGCAGCGACCTCCTCTGGTCCTAATATGGTGCAAAGGGGACAGGTTACTTTGCTCCAAAGGGTTGCATCATCACGACGCCTTCATTTTGGGGTTTATCTCGCAGGCCAGTAGGTATATCATAACGACGTTTGTTTATATTGCCCGAGCATCTGCGCTGGGCTTTAGGTCGAAACCGATAGGAGACACGTATGTCCGGACACTCTAAGT
>CAJMSO010000373.1 GCA_905216075.1 uncultured bacterium
GGCACGGCTCACGGCGTGCGCGGCGACGGCGGGTGACACCAGCCGAAACGGCACGCACTGGCAGCGGCTCACGATGGTGGGCAGCATCACGTCTGCCGAGGTGCCCAGTAAGATAAACATAACGCCCTCGGGCGGCTCCTCGAGTGTTTTGAGCAGTGCGTTGGCGGTGTTGGCGCGCAGCTGCTCGGCACGGTCGATGATGTAGACCTTGGCCTTGGCGCGGATGGGCGCCAGCGGAACGTCGTCGAGCAGCTCGCGGGTCTGGGCAATGAGGTATCCCGTGGCGCTCTCGGGCGTGTAATAGTGCACGTCGGGGTGTGTGTGCCGAGCAACGCGCACGCAGCTATCGCATGCGCCGCAGCCGTCCTGCTCGCACAGGAAAGCTTGGGCGAGCGCCCATGCGGCATCGAGTTTGCCGGCGCCGGGAGCGCCCAAAAACAGGTAGGCGTGCGATGCGCGACCGCTGGCGACGGCGTTGGTCAAAAAATCGCGCACGCGCTGTTGGGTGTCGAGCTTGGCCAGCAGGCTTGTCTGAGCGGGGGCCATGTTACTCGGCCTCCTTAGCAAGCGCGCCGACGACGGCGTCTTGCGGAATGTCGAGACCGTACGCGCGAATCTGCTCGACCGTCTTCTCGAAGACTTCCTCGATGGTCGCGGTAGCGTCGATAAGCTTTACACGATTTGGCTCCTCGGCGGCAATGGCGCAAAATCCCTGGTAGACACGCTCCTGGAATGCCATGCCTTTGGCCTCCATGCGATCTGCCGCGCCACGGGCTGCCATGCGCAGCGCCGCTTGCTCGGGCGTGATGTGATAGACGAGCGTGAGCGCCGGGTGCGTCCCCGCGACGGCCAGGTTGTTGGCATCGCGTACTATCTGGCGATCGAGGCCATCGGCAAACGCCTGATAGCAAGTTGTGGAATCGTAGAAGCGGTCGCACAGGACCACCTTGCCGTCAGTAAGGGCAGGCGCGATGACCTCGTGCACCAGCTGGGCGCGCGCGGCCTCGTAGAGCAACAACTCGCAGGTGTCTCCCATCGTCGTATTGGCGGGGTCGAGCAGCAGAGCACGGATCTTTTCGCTGATGGCGGTACCGCCCGGCTCGCGCAGGCTCACAACCTGGTAGCCAGCGAGTTCGAGCGCGCGGGCAAGCAGGCGCGCCTGCGTGGACTTGCCGGCGCCATCGACGCCCTCGAGCGTGATAAAGCTATGTTGAGCGGGCTCAAAAGCCATGGGCGCAGCCCCTTCCTACAAGGCGCGTAAATGCAGATACATCAACCAAGCCATGATACCCCAGTGCTCGGCGCGTCCCCAATGGCTAAAGGTGTCTTTCCAAAGTTGCGGTGAAATAGGGACTGATTGAAGCTCTGAGACCGCCAAACAGTCCCTATTTCACCGCAACTTATGAAGGGGAATTTGGGGTGCTGGGTATAATCGTCATATTGCATTGAAATGTGGCGAAAGGAGTGGCAATGTCTCGGTATTGCGCCTCGTGCGGCAAGCTTCTTGCAGATAATGCCAAGTTCTGCACCTCGTGCGGTGCACCCGTTGAGCAAACAACCGCGAGCGATAGCCAGCCCGCTTTTGAGCAGACCGGTTCCCTCGATACGCCGCAAGCCAAGGCGGACGAC
>CAJMSO010000374.1 GCA_905216075.1 uncultured bacterium
CCGTCATGCCAAGAAGGGCAAGAAGGCTCCCAAACTCAATACGAGTGAGCCCGATCCGTCTTGGTCCGAGAGCGAGATTGAGCTTACCGAGGGTGATGACGAGGACGACGAGTCCCCGCTCGAGACTGCTAAAACCACCTTGCTGCCGCGTCGTCAGGCAAAGCGCGGTCAGGTGACCGGCCAGCTTTCGATGGAGGACGATCCGGACAAGGTCGACGAGTCCGAACCGCCGTTTGCCGTGAATCCCGTTTCGGCCGCCCCTCAAATTCCTGATTTCCTCAAGCATCCCAAGGTTGCCGATACGGCTGTCGCGGGCGCTGTCGAGGCGTCTACTTCGAGCGATGGGGGAGCGGACAATGCCTCCGCGGATAACGAGGGCGAAGAAGAGGACGGCCTTAAGCTTCCGCCGCTCGAAATCCTGCATGCCAACCCGCAGTCGGCGTCCTCCGCGTCTTCTGACAAGGAGCTGGAACAGACTGCCGAGTCGTTGCAGTCCACCTTGCTTGAGTTTGGCCGTAGCGCCCGCGTTGTCGGCTGGATTGCCGGTCCCACGGTGACGACCTTTAAGCTGCAGCCTGGCGAGGGCGAGCGCGTGAGCAAGATTTCGAGCCTTGAGGACGACATCGCGCTGTCGCTTGCTGCTCAGTCCGTGCGTATCTTTGCGCCGATTCCCGGCACCTCGCTCGTGGGTATCGAGATCCCCAATCGTAAGCGCCAAAACGTTAACCTGGGCGACGTGCTTCCCTATGTGAAGGGCGGTCCGCTCGAGCTTGCCATCGGACGCGATGCCGAGGGCACGCCAGTTGTCGCAGACCTCGCCAAGATGCCCCACCTGCTTATTGCCGGTACTACCGGTTCCGGTAAGTCGGTCATGATCAACTCCATCATTACGACCCTCCTCATGCGCGCTCTTCCCGAGGACGTTCGCCTGATCATGGTCGACCCCAAGCGCGTCGAGCTTGCGGGCTATAACGGCCTGCCGCATCTCTATGTGCCTGTGGTGACCGAGCCCAAGCAGGCTGCCAGTGCACTTCAGTGGGCCGTGTCCGAGATGGAGCGTCGCCTGAAGGTCTTCGAGCGTCTCAACGTGCGCAAGATCTCGACCTATAACGAAAAGCAGGCCGCCGGCGAGTTTGAGCATTACGATAACCCGCCGCAAAAGATGCCCTATCTGGTCATCATCATCGACGAGCTTTCGGACCTGATGATGGTCGCCGGCAAGGATGTCGAGGCCTCGATCGTCCGTATCGCCCAGCTGGGCCGTGCCGCCGGTATTCACCTTATCGTGGCTACGCAGCGCCCCAGCTCCAATGTGGTGACGGGCCTTATTAAGGCCAACATCACCAACCGTATTGCCTTTAACGTGGCTACGGGCATCGATTCCCGCGTCATTATCGACCAGATGGGCGCCGAAAAGCTTACTGGTTTGGGCGACATGCTGTTCTCAAAAGTTGACTGGGGCAAGCCCCGCCGTATCCAGGGCTGCTTTGTTTCGGATGACGAAATCAACGAGATTGTCGAGTTCGTCAAGTCGCAAAGCGAGCCCGACTACCATGAGGAGATTCTCTCTGCCGTGACGCCCGCTTCCATGTCCATGGCTAGTGGCGGCGTTGTTCGCACGGGCGTTGC
>CAJMSO010000375.1 GCA_905216075.1 uncultured bacterium
GTGGGCGTGGAGTTCTTCTCGCTTTCCAAGTCGTTTAACGTCACCGGTGCCCGCATCGGCTTTTTGGTCGGTCGCGAGGATGTGGTCTCGGCCTTTGCCAAGCTGCGCGGCCAGATCGACTTTGGTATGTTCTTCCCGATTCAGAAGGCCGCCATCGCGTGCCTGAACGGTCCGCGCGATGAGGTCGAGGCGCAGCGTCTGAAGTACCAGGAGCGCCGCGATGCCCTGTGCGACGGTCTTGAGGACCTGGGTTGGGAGCGTCCCAACGCGCATGGCTCCATGTTTGTGTGGGCCAAGCTTCCCGGTGGTCGCACCGATTCCATGGCGTTTTGCGAGGAGCTCATGGAGAAGGCCGGCGTTGTGGTGACGCCGGGCGCGAGCTTTGGCCCTTCGGGCGAGGGGCACGTGCGCATGGCGCTGGTCCTGCCGCCCGATCAGATTGCTTTGGCTATCGAGGCCATTCGCGAGGCGGGCCTGTATTAGAAACCTATTTCGACTCGTCAATAGCTCGAAACCGATTTCGTGCAGTTATTTTACGAATACTGCAACCAATTTCGGTAAACGGTCGATTTTTGGCTGCGAATAGGAGCATAATCAAAGTCCCGATTGGATGTATTGGGATTACGACAAGCCGCTCGGGTCGTTCCCGGGCGGCTTGTTTGTGGAGAGAGATGGGAGTTTCTAATGGTTAACGAGAAGAAGGTCGCTATTGTCGGCTGCGGTTTCGTCGGTTCGTCTTCGGCGTTCGCACTGATGCAGAGTGGTCTGTTCTCCGAGATGGTCCTCATCGACGTGGACAAGAACCGTGCCGAGGGTGAGGCCCTGGATATCGCGCACGGCATGACGTTTGCCGAGCCGATGAAAATCTACGCCGGCGATTATTCCGATGTCGCCGACGCCGCCATGATTGTCGTCACCGCCGGCGCTGCCCAGAAGCCCGGTGAGACCCGCCTGGACCTGGTCAACAAGAACGTCAGCATCTTTAAGTCCATTATCCCCGAGATTAAGAAGTCCGGCTTCGACGGCATTCTGCTCATCGTCTCCAACCCGGTCGATGTTCTGACCTACGCCGCCATCAAGATGTCCGGCCTGCCCGAGGGCCACGTCATCGGTTCCGGCACCGTGCTCGACACTGGCCGCCTGCAGCAGATGCTTGGTGCCCACGTCGAGGTTGACCCGCGCGATGTCCAGGCCTATGTCATGGGCGAGCACGGCGACTCCGAGTTTGTCGCTTGGTCCAGCGCTCAGGTTGCCGGTGTTCCTCTGAACACCTTCTGCGAGCTTCACGGCCATCTGGAGCATGAGGCCGCCGAGAAGCGCATCGCCGAGGACGTCAAGAACTCCGCCTACACCATCATCGAGAAGAAGCACGCCACCTACTACGGCGTCGCCATGGCTGTCAAGCGCATCTGCACCGCTGTTATGCGTGACGAGCAGACCGTTCTGCCCGTTTCCTCGCTCATGGTGGGCGAGTATGGCCTGTCCGATCTTGCCATCTCTATGCCGACCGTCGTTGGCCGCGACGGCGTTGTCTGCCGCGTCCCCGTGCCGCTGAACGATGACGAGCAGCATGAGCTCACCGCCTCCGCAAAGGCCCTCAAGGACATCATCGA
>CAJMSO010000376.1 GCA_905216075.1 uncultured bacterium
AAGGATGCCGATTTCCAGAAGATCGTGGATGACGGCGACGTCAACGCGAGCGTGCTGTACGGCCAGGAGGCAGTGAGCCGCCTGTTCCAGGTGACCAACTACATCCGCATCGCCGCCGTGGTGCTCGTTGGCCTTCTGACCTTTATCGCTTTCATCTTCATCAACAACACGATTCGCCTATCCATCACGGCACGTCGTCGTGAGATTGCGATTATGCGTCTGGTCGGCGCCAGCAACGGCTTCATTCGCGGCCCGTTTATCACCGAGGGCGTACTACAGGCCATTTTGGGCTCGTTGCTTTCCATCGGCGTTCTGGAGCTGCTGCGCAACCTGATGATTCCGCGTCTGCAGGAGAGCATCGGCTGGATGTCGTTTGCCCTGCCGATGCAGTACTACTTGGTGACCTATGCTGCGCTGATTCTGGTCGGCGTGATTATCGGTTTCTTTGGTTCTGCCATCGCCATGCGCCGCTACCTGCGCGTGTAGGCATGCCTGGAATTCATCCCTTCCAACGGGTCGTCTCTTATGGGGCGGCCCGTTTTTTGATCCCTAGGGGACGGCAGGAAAGCGAATCATTTGGGTAGACTCTTTGGAGTTCGCAATCGATAGTTAGGAGGCGCCATGGGGCGCAATAACAAGCATAAGCGTGGAGCTCGCAATAAGCGCGGGCCGGTGCGCAGCGAACGCCGTCCGAGCCTGACCGGGCGCGTGCAGCTCCATGAGCACAGTGCCTATGTCATAACCGAAAACGGCGACTACAAGGTCATGGGCCGCGGCAAGCGCGAGATCATGGATGGCGATACCGTTGCCGTGAGCATTAAGAACAGCCCGCACGGTGAGCGGCGCGCCGTGATCGAGGGCGTGGTTGAGCGTGCAGCCATAAGCGTGGTGGGCACGTACCAGACCGCCGGTCCGCTCGGTGTGATTGAGCCGCTCGATTCGCGTCTGAAGGCCGACTTCTTCATTCTGCCCGAGGATACCTCGGCGGATCGTCTGGGCGTCCACCCGGGTGATGCTGTTGTCGCGCACATTTTGACCTACCCGACGCGCCTGGAATCGGGCACCGTGACGATTGAACGCCGCATTGGCGGAGATGACGCGCCCGATTTGGGCGTTCAATATGTGATGGCGCGTTACGGCTATACCGATAGCTATCCCGAGGCCGCGCTGGACGAGGCCGAGGGGCTTTCGCTCGATGTGTCCGCGGCGCTTAAGGACCCGCTCCGCCGCGATCTGCGCGACCGCTTTGTCATCACGATCGACCCGGTCGACGCGCGCGACTTTGACGATGCCATTTCGCTGGAGCGTACGCCCGAGGGTGGCTACAAGCTGGGTGTGCATATCGCCGACGTTTCACACTATGTGGCTTGGGACGGGCATATCGATCTTGAGGCTCGCCATCGTACGACATCGGTGTATCTGGCCGATCGCGTGCTTCCCATGCTGCCCGAGCGCCTGTCCTGTGACCTGTGCTCGCTTCGCCCTGACGAGGACCGTCTTGCGTTTACCGTCGATATCGAGCTCGATGCGCAGGGTCGCGTGCGGCATTACGATCCGTATCCCAGCGTGATTCGCTCGCGTGTGCGTATGGACTATGACGGCGCCGAGGCGC
>CAJMSO010000377.1 GCA_905216075.1 uncultured bacterium
CAGGTCGCCTACATGGTGCGCACGCTCACGCAGCTTGATCACGACCCACACCCAGACCATGCCGCCGATGCCTTGGCTTGCGCCATCTGTCACGTTAACCTAAGCCGCACCCGGGCGCTTACCGGCGGCGAGTTCTATCAACAGAGAGGAACCGGATACTGATGATCTCCCAGCTCCATGGAACGCTTGTCGAGGCCACGATGAGCTCGGCCGTCGTCGATGTATCGGGTGTGGGCTTTGAGCTCGGTATTTCGGGCAGCACTGCCGCCTCGCTGCCTACGCCCGGCGGCGAGGTTCGCCTCTATACCCGTATGCAGGTGCGCGAGGACGCCATGACGCTCTTTGGCTTTGCCTCCAAGGACGAGCGCACGATGTTCGATCGGCTCGTTTCTGTCTCGGGCGTCGGTCCGCGCCTGGCGCTTGCCGTGCTTTCCACCTATACCGTGGGACAGCTGTATTCCCTGGTGATGGCCGAGGACGACAAGGGCATGGCCAAGGTACCCGGTGTGGGCAAAAAGACAGCTCAGCGCCTGATCCTGGAACTCAAGAGCACCTTTGCCAAGGATAAGGGCTTTGTGCCGGTCGACGTGATTTCCGGACAGGTTGCGATGCCCGTGCCCGCTGCCGCTCCCTCGGTGATCGATGATGCCCGTGCGGCGCTCCTTTCCATGGGCTTTAGCCCGCAGGAGACCGAGGTTGCCCTGAGCGGGTATGATGGGCAGGATATGCGTGTCGAGGACCTACTCGGCGCGGCGCTTAAGCGACTCGGAATGGATGCGTGATGTGGGAAGCCGATGACTCTCAGGACTTGTGGGCGACGCCCGGTAACTCGCCGGCGGCATCCATGGCGCACGGTGAGCGCATGGTGGGCTCGGAGCTGACGCCCGAAGACCTCGATGTCGACCGTACCCTGCGTCCCCAACGCCTGGACGACTACTGCGGTCAGGAGCATATCAAGCAGAGCCTTCGCGTGCTGATCGAGGCGGCGCAGAGCCGTGGCGAGACGCTCGACCACGTGATCTTCTCGGGCCCTCCGGGTCTGGGCAAGACCACGCTGGCCACGGTTATCGCCAACGAGCTGGGCGCTCAGATCAAGACTACGAGTGGCCCGGCCATCGCGCGTACGGGTGACCTGGCGGCTATCCTTACCAACTTGCAGCCGGGTGACGTGCTGTTTATCGACGAAATCCACCGCCTTAACCGCTCGGTCGAGGAAGTCCTGTATCCCGCTATGGAGGACTTTGCGCTCGATATCGTGATCGGTAAAGGTCCGGCCGCTCGCTCGATTCGCCTGGATATCCCCAAGTTTACGCTGGTGGCGGCAACGACCCGTTCGGGTATGCTGACCGGTCCGCTGCGCGACCGCTTTGGTATTTCGTATCGCTTGGACTACTACACGGTCGAGGAGCTTGCCCAGATCGTGACGCGCTCGGCGACCATCCTGGGCGTGACGATCGACCATCCCAGTGCACTCGAGATCGGCTCGCGTTCGCGCGGCACGCCACGTCTTGCCAACCGTCTGCTCAAGCGCGTGCGCGATTACGCACAGGTGCGCGGCAACGGCCCCATCGAGCTCGATATCTGTCGCCAGGCGCTCGAGTTCTTCGA
>CAJMSO010000378.1 GCA_905216075.1 uncultured bacterium
TTGGTCCGTACGCCGCGGCTGATCGGTAAGGGGCGCGAGTCGCTGCCGCGCATTCTGCCGCAGATCTGCCGCGCATGTAGCGATGCCGAGCGCGCGGCAGATGCCGCCAGCCATGCGACGCAAAAGATCAAGATTGCCCAGTACTATGAGGACCGTCTGGGTGAGCGCTATGCCGGAACCGTCTCGTGGGTTAGCAGCATGGGCCTCTTTGTGCGCTTGGACCTAACACAGGTCGAGGGCCTGGTTTCAATTAAGAGCCTGGGCAACGAGTGGTTCGAGTTCGACGAGGACGCGCTAACGCTCACAGGTGCCGACACGGGCACCCGTTACGAGCTGGGGCAGCGCGTGATTATCGAGGTCTCGCGCGTCAACACTACTCGCGGACATTTGGACTTTAAGCTCATTCATTAACCGGCACGCAGTGAGTATCGGCAGAGCGTAGAGGGCGGTCTTTCGGGGCCGCCCTCTTTGCGTGTCTCTTGATTACCCTGCCATGAGCTCGGCCGCTTCTTCATATGCTTTTGGGAGATAGGACCTACCAAAACAAACCTGTCCCTATTTGGCAGGTTTACGAGAGAGCGGGGATGTTGTGGCAACGGTATATGGGTATGCGCGAGTGAGCTCGCGCGATCAAAATTTGAATCGCCAGTTGGATGCGCTGAGCGCCTATGGCGTGGAGCCGGCGAATGTCTTTGCCGACCGTGCGAGCGGTAAGGACTTTGATCGCCCACAGTATCGGGAATTGCTTCACGCCTTGGCTTCCGGCGACGTGTTGGTGGTGCTTTCCATCGATCGACTGGGCCGAAACTACAGCGAGATACTCGAGGAATGGCGTCGTATAACCAAGGAACTTGGTGCGGCCATCGTTGCGCTGGACATGCCGTTGCTCGATACGCGTGCGAGAGATTGCGGCGGATCGGATGTGACCAGCACGCTGATCGCCGATATCGTTTTACAGTTGTTGAGCTATGTGGCGCAGGTGGAACGAGAGAACATCCACCGTCGTCAGGCGGAGGGAATCGCGGCGGCGCGGGCGCGCGGCGTGCGTTTTGGTCGACCCCGCAAGCCGTGCCCTCCGCAATTTGAACGAGTGCGCGATATCTATGAGGCGGGCAATATTACCCGGAGTCAGGCGGCAAAGCGTTTAGGTGTGTGCGTGGGGACCTTCGATCGCTGGATGCGCGAGACGGAGTAGGGGAGCCGGGGACGCGGACTCAGCGGCTACCGCCGCCCACCCCGTCCCGCTTGCCCCCGTTCGCATATGGATGGGCACCAACATCCGTCGTGTCGCCCATACCGTAGAGTTCTTCTTTGTTGGGCTGTTTGCCTCGTTGGCGGCGGTGTGCTTGGATAAGCGCACGACCTGTCCCATTGGCGCCCACGCGAGACGCTGTTAACAACCCTGTTACGAATAATGCGACCTTGATGAATCATTTTGTGTCGCGCGTATTTCCGAGCGGTCGGATTTGAGGGGCGAGTGGTAGAATGCCCGCCCTTTGTGCGCCATGATGCGGCACAATGTACCGTAAAAGCTGTTTATATTCGGTACGAATCGTTCGTTGGTCTTTAATTCTTCTCAACGGAGGTGTTTGAGATGG
>CAJMSO010000379.1 GCA_905216075.1 uncultured bacterium
GCTCTGGGCAGCGCCGACGTTCTGAGCGACCGTACTCACCGAGCTGGCCATGGCCTTTGCGACCTTAGCCGTCTCCTTGGCATCGGTGCCGGTAACCGAAAGCGTAATGACACGCGTGGTGGTCTCGGAGGAAACAGACACCTTGTAGTCATCCAGGTCAGCAAGGCCCAACTCATTGGCAGCACCGCTCTTAACGCTATCGCTATCCAGCAGCGTGGCGATATCGTTGGAAAGCATCTGGCTCGCCGAGAGATCGTTGTAGCTCATCTGACCGCTATCGTCGGTCTTAGCGAGAATGTACATGCTCGTCGTCGCGGTGTAGGTGTTGTCCATCGCAACGAAGGACACGATGCCCATGGCGATCGCGCAGACCACCGGAAGGGCGATGACCAGCTGAAGGTGCTTCTTCAGCAGCTGGAACAGTTCGAGAAGGGTCATGCAGCTTGCCTTTCATTTCCCCAGTTCGGATTGACAAAACTGTCCGTATGTTATCGCATCTTTTTACCGAGACCAAACTCTATACATAAGAAACAGGCTCTCCTGTAAAAATGTCGGAAGCAATCGTAAAATTGCACAACAACGCCGCACCCGAAAGTCAAATGCGGCGTCTACATCAATATCTATGTTGTATCGCTATGCGAATGGCTCGTCCTGCTGTATGGGAAACGTCACCGTAATGGTGGTTCCCACGCCCAACTCGCTCGACAGATCGAGCGTGGCGTGATGATACAGGGCCGCATGCTTGACAATGGCAAGCCCCAGACCGGTTCCGCCGCGTGCCTTGGACCTACTCTTGTCCACGCGATAGAACCGCTCAAATACCTTGCCCTGCTCTTCAGGCGCGATACCGATTCCCGTGTCGGCGACCGCAAGGAACGGATGGCCTTCGTCGTTGGTGCCGCACTGCCGCGTAACCGTACCGCCGGGTCGATTGTAGCGGATGGCGTTGCTTGCCAGATTATAGATGAGCTCGTCAATCAAGCGCGACACGCCCTCGATGACCACAGGCTTGGTCTCATGACTTATCGTCACATTCGCCTGACGGGCGACCTGTTCAAGACGCTGCTCGACCGCGTAGATGGCACGCGAGAGCTCAATAGGCTCCGTGGACCCAATGGGCACCGCCTCGCCCTCAGCTGCACGCTCGGCCTCGTCCAAGTTAGACAGCGTAAGGATATCGTTGACAAGCGCTGCCAAGCGGCCCGCCTCACGATAGATGCGACCGCCAAAGTTGCGCAGGTCGCCCTCGCCCTCGACCATGCCGTTTGCGATGAGCTCGGCATAGCCCGAAATCGCCGTAAGCGGCGTCTTGAGCTCATGGGTGATATTCGCCGTGAACTCGCGGCGCATACGGTCGTTGTCCGCTAGCACCGCCATTTGGCGCTTGAGTTCCTGGCGCTGCGACTCGATACGCTCAGGCATGGGGACCATCTCGGCATAGGCGTGCTCATAGCTACGGCGTGGGTGGTCCAAATCCACCTCTTGCAACGGCGCGATGATGGCACGGGACTCGCGGCGCGCCATAAAAAACGAGAGTACCGCACCCGCTGCTGCGATAAGCAGCATCGGCG
>CAJMSO010000380.1 GCA_905216075.1 uncultured bacterium
GGCCATGACGTCGCGGATCTCGGCACGATCGAAGAATCGCGTGCCGCCCACAATCTTGTAGGGCACGCCTGCGCGCAGGAACATATCTTCGAGGATACGCGACTGGGCGTTGGTGCGGTAGAACACAGCAATATCGTCGTAGCTCGTGCCCTTGGAGTGCAGCTTTTCGATCTCGCCGGCAATCCAGCGGCCCTCGTCGCGCTCATCGCTTGCCTGGAAGGCCTGGATCTTCTCGCCATCGCCCTCGGCCGTAAACAGGCGCTTGTCCTTGCGCTGCGAGTTATGGCGCACCACGGCGTTGGCGGCACTCAGGATATGACCAGTAGAGCGGTAGTTCTGCTCCAGCTTAACGGTCTTGCAGTCTTTAAAGTCCTTCTCAAAGTCCAGGATATTGGTGATGTCGGCACCACGCCAGCTATAAATGGACTGGTCGTCGTCGCCCACGACCATGAGGTTTTGGTACTTGGCGGCCAGCAGGTTGGCGATCTCGTACTGGACGTGGTTGGTGTCCTGATACTCGTCGACGCTAATGTAGCGGAAGCGCTCTTGGTACTTATCGAGCACCTCGGGGCGGGTGCGCAGCAGCTCGAGCGTGCGCACGAGCAGGTCATCAAAGTCCATCGCATTGGCGGCGCGCAGGCGGCGCTCCAGCTCTAGGTAGACCTGCGCGGCCTTTTTGTCGTTGGGGCTATCGGCACTCTTGAGCATGTCCTCGGGGCCGATCATGGCGTTTTTGGCCGAGCTAATCTTGCTGCGGATCATGTTGATGGGGAACTGCTTTTGCTCGATGCCGAGCGCCTGCATAATGTCGCGCACCATGCGCTTTGAGTCACCGTCATCGTAGATGGTGAACTGGCCGGTGTAGCCCAACAGGTCGGCGTCCTCGCGCAGCATGCGCACGCACATAGCATGGAAGGTGCACACCCACATGCCACGGGTGCCGCTGGGAATGAGTGCCGCCAGACGCTCACGCATCTCGGCCGCGGCCTTGTTGGTAAACGTGATGGCAAGGATCTGCCAGGGCTTAACGCCCAGGTCGCCGAGCATATGTGCGATACGGAAGGTCAAGACGCGGGTCTTGCCCGAGACGGCGCCGGCGAGCACCAGCAACGGGCCCTCGGTGGACAGGACCGCCTCGCGCTGGGCGGGATTAAGGCTGTCGATGTCGACGAGCGGTTTGGCGGGCTTGGGCGCCGGCGCGGGAGCGTCGTAGATGTCGAGCGGAACGAGCTCGGGCTCCGGCGCAGCAGGGGCGGTGTATGCATCGAGCGGCACGGGTTCCGGCGCGGGCGGCACAGGTACCGCGACATTCTTTTCCCAGGGCAGGGGCTGGGTCATGGGCGACTCCTCATCTGACGGACGGCGCGCCTGCGGGCGGCGCCATAGTTTGAGCCGTACCAGTATACCGAGCCGCGCGGACACCGACGCAAATCACACCACGACTCCGTGCGCCACCGTCAGGCCCGCCCCAGCGGATTTGGTGCATTGGGGTCAGGTTGCTTTGCACCAATCTATTGACAATCACGAAACCGCCGATGTCATGGCAGCAGCAGC
>CAJMSO010000381.1 GCA_905216075.1 uncultured bacterium
TCAGAACACTCCGCAGACCAGTGTGGCGCCTTGTCCGCGGCTCCGAAGGAGCAGGACAAGGCGCCACACATGGTCGAGGACGTTCTGAAAGCTAAGCCCGGCCCCCGCCGGACAGGTCACACTACTCGCAGAGCAGCTTAGCGATCTGGACGGCGTTAGTTGCCGCGCCCTTACGGATTTGGTCGCCGCAGCACCAGAAGGTGATACCGCGCGCGGCCTCGGGGTTCGAGATGTCGCGACGCACGCGGCCGACCCAAATCAGGTCCTGGTCGGACGTATCCATCGGCATGGGGAAGCGGTCGTGTGCATCCTCGGCGCCCATGTCGTCAACCAGCTTCACGCCCGGAGCGGTAGCCAGCGCAGCACGGGCCTCCTCAACCGTAATGTCGCGCTCAAACTCGAGCGTAATACTCTCGGAGTGCGAGCGCAGCACAGGTACGCGCACGCAAGTGCAGTTCACGCGCAGCTCGGGCAGGTGCATGATCTTGCGGCCCTCGTTTTGCAGCTTCATCTCCTCAGAGGTAAAGCCCTCCTCCTTGACGCCGCCAATCTGCGGAATCAGGTTGCTCGCCAGCTGGGCGGCAAATGCGCGCGGCTCGGGAATCTCCTCGCCACGGCCCAGGGCGGCAAGCTGTGCTTCGAGCTCGGCCATTCCGGGAGCGCCGGCACCCGAAGCCGCCTGATACGTCGAGACGATCATGCGCTTCACGCCAGCGAGCTGATGCAGCGGCCACGTGGGGACCAGGCCGATAATGGTCGCGCAGTTGGGGTTGGCGATAAGGCCGTGATGCCACTTGATGTCGTCGGCATTGATCTCGGGCACGACCAGCGGCACCTCGGGATCCATGCGGAAGGCATGGCTGTTGTCGACCACAACGGCACCGCGCTTGACGGCCTCGGGCAGTAGCTCCTTCGCGATGTCGTCGCCGGCGGCGCCAAGTACGATGTCACAGCCCTCAAAGGCCTCGGGGCAAGCCTCTTCGATCACGATCTGCTCGCCGCGGAACTCGACGGTTTTGCCCGCAGAACGAGCGCTCGCCAGCAGCTTGAGCTTGCCAACCGGAAACTCCTGCTCGTTTAAGCACTCGAGCATCTGGGTGCCCACGGCTCCCGTCGCGCCCAAAATAGCAACCGTGTACTGTTTCATGCTTCCCCCTTTAAAGGTTTTGGCTTTTGCCCGCACGCCGAGCAGGCTGATTATTGTTGCCAGTGTATACAAGAACGGGGCGGACACGAAACCCGCCCCGTCGAAACGAAACCGAAACGAAACGCCCCGCACTAGATTATTGGCACTTGTCCCAAAAATCCACCGGGATGGCAGCTACTTATGGAGCGCGGCCAGGGCGGGATCGACCGGCGCAGGAGCCTCCAGGTCAGAGACCTTCACAATGCCGTTCTCGTCGGAGAAGGCACGATAGATGGTCTGAATCGCCAGGTCGAAGTCTTTCTCCTCGACACCGATAATGATGTTGATCTCGTCGCAGCTCTGCGAAATCATACGCACGCTCACGCCGGCCTGGCCAAGCATGCCAAACAGATGGCCCGAGATACCTG
>CAJMSO010000382.1 GCA_905216075.1 uncultured bacterium
GTGCAAGCTGCTGCCACAGGCGCAGGTGGCCGTGCACGTGGCGGACAAGGACGCCGCGCTCGAGAATATGGGCGTGCAGAACGCCATCGCCGAGGCCGAGGCTGCGCTGGCAGGCGAGGGCCGCGTGCTCGTGCGCAAGAGCGGAACCGAGTCGGTTATCCGCGTGCTGGCCGAGGCGCCCGACCAAGCATCCGCCGATGCCGCCATGAAGCGCATCGCCAACGCGCTCGAGGCTCTGTAAGGTAGTCATTGGGGACGTTCTTAAACAACTAGGTGGAAAGGGGGCGCCGCGGATTGGTTCCGCGGCGTCCCCTTTGCGTTGACGTGTCGGTTATGCCTTACAGCTCGTAGAGCGTGGTGAACTTGTCCTGCAGGTAGCTGCAGTAGTAGCGGGCATCGAACGCCATGCCGCATGCGCCCTTGATGAGCTCCGGCGCGTCCTTGGCGCGGCCCCACTGCCAAATGTGCTCGCCCAGCCAGGCGCGAACGGGCGCCAAATCGCCGCTCGCACAGGCGCCATTGAGGTCGACGCCGTCGCGGCACATGGCCGGCACAAACATGGCGTCGTAGGCGCTGCCCAGCGCATAGGTGGGGAAGTAGCCAAACGAGCCACCGCTCCAGTGCGTATCCTGCAGGCAGCCGTGCGTGTCGTCGGGAACGGGAATGCCCAGGTACTCGTTCATAAAGCGATTCCAAAGCGCGGGGATGTCCTTGGCCGTGGCCTCACCGGCAAACAGCATACGCTCGATCTCGTAGCGCACCATAACGTGCAGCGGATAGGTGAGCTCGTCCGCCTCGGTGCGGATCAACGACGGCTGCGCGATGTTCACGGCGCGGTAGAGCGCGTCCTCGTCCACGTTGCCGTAGACCTCGGGCGCGTGGCGGCGCAGCACCTCGAGCAGCGGTCCCATAAAGGCGCGGCTGCGACCCACGGTGTTCTCAAAGAAGCGGCTCTGGCTCTCGTGGATGCCCATGGAGGTGCCGCCCTCCAGGCAGGTGCGCGCATAGGCGGGGTTCACGCCCAGCTCATACATGGTGTGACCGGCCTCGTGGATGATGCTGTAGACGTTGGAGATGCAGTCGTCCTCATAGATGTGCGTCGCGATGCGCGCGTCACCCACGGCAAAGCCCTCGCTAAACGGGTGTTCGGTAAAGGCAAGCGTGGTGTCGTTCAGGTCCAGGCCGACGAGCTTCATAAGATCGAAGCTCATGGCACGCTGGGCAGCCTCGGGCACGCGGGCGTGCAAAAAGTCTGCAGCGGGCTGCTGGCCGCGCTCGCCGATGGCGTGCACGAGCGGCACGACCGTAGCCTTGACCTCATCGCAAAACGCATCGAAGCTCTTGGCGGAAAGGCCGCGCTCGTACTGGTCAAGCCAAACATCGTATGGGTCGCGCCTGGGGTCCATGAGCTCGGCCTGATGCCTAAGCTGGCCGACGATTCTATCCACATAGGGCTCAAAGCTCGCCCAGTCATTGGCCGTCTTGGCCTTGTGCCACACGGCGTCGGCCTCGCAGGTGAGCCTGGTCCAGGCCTCGG
>CAJMSO010000383.1 GCA_905216075.1 uncultured bacterium
ACCGCCGCCGATGCCCATCAGCAGGGCGCCGGCAAACGCAAGAATACCGGTAACGGCAAATGCCAACCTACTGGGCGCCGGGGCATTGAACTCCTGAACCTCGGGGTCAAAGCCGTGGTTGCGGAAGATCTGAGCGATATCCTCGGCAGCCAAGCGCTCTTCTTCGCTGCATGCCGGCGTAATGCCGGTGTTCTGCAGCAGGTGGTTAATATAGTTCTGGGTGTTCGCCATGTGCGCTCCACATCCATAATCCGACAAATAGGCCCAATGCATGCACATTAGAACCGTATATAGTCGAAAGTATACCCCGAGCGAGCGCAAACGACCGAATTCGGGCCATCTTAACGCCTCGAGCGGACAAGGATATAGCCTAATCTCCATATCGGACTAAAATCATGGCAGCAAACCACCTTCTCATGCGAGGACTCTATGACGGCAAGCGACGCGACCGCAACAATTAAAAAGGGGAATTCGGAGCCCGGTTTCGATAAAACGGCTCAGCGCATCCTCAATCTTTTCTTTGTGCTCAACAGCTCCCCCGAACCGCTGACGACCGAGCAGATCGTCTTGGATTCCGACCTGGGATATGGCTCGGGCAATATCGACTCGGATAAGCGCAAGTTTCGGCGCGATCGTGACAAACTGCTCGAGCGTGGCATCTTAATCAAGGAGGTTCGCCCCGCCGGTGCGCAGGAGACCGAGGAAAGCTCGTGGACAATCGACCGCGAGCACACGTTTGCTGCAGGCGGCCTCATCCCCGCAGACGACGCCGATATCCTACTCAACGCCATCGACCAGACACTAGCGGCCGGCTCATCCACTTTTGCCGCACCGCTTGCCGATATTCGCTCCAAGATTGCCTATCTCACCGGTAGGACGACGGTGGACGAAGCACCAATCCGCCGCTCTCCCACCGTCGATGCGGTATGGAGCGCCTTTGCCGAGCGATGCGCGCTGCGATTTTTATATCAGAACGGACGCGGCGAGCAGAAAGAACGTACCGTCTGCGTCTACGGCATGTTCGAACGCGAGGGCGTGGCGTACTTCTGCGGCCTCGACAATGTCACCGACGGCATCAGGACATTCCGCTGCGACCGTATCGTTCGCGCTTGGCGTCCTTCGAAGGCCTACGCCATCCCTGCGGACTTCAATCTCAACGACTATCTGTTCTTTGAATTCGATTTTGCCGACCGACCGCCCGTTGCAGCCACGTTCTCGTTCGCCCCTCAGACGCAGATCGATATGATCAACGGCCTCACGCGCGGGCGAGGTGAGCTCGCACACACCGATGCGGGATGGACCTGGACCGTTGACGTGCGTGACCTTGAAGCCGCCGCCTCATTTTGCATGGCCCACGCCGTGGACGGCATGAGGCCCGTGGCCCCCAAATCGCTCAAGCAGGCGTGGAACCGCCTCATTGAAAGGACGGTGCACGAGCATGCCCGTGCGTAAACTCACCAGCGAGCAGAGACTCTCGCGCGCCATCGACATCATGGAGGCCCTCTACGCCGCCGGCGAGAGCGG
>CAJMSO010000384.1 GCA_905216075.1 uncultured bacterium
AATACCGATGAAGCGCTCGATGGAGCCAAAGCACACGCGATGCAGCATGATCGGGCGCTTCTTGGTGCCGTCGGCGTCCACGTACTCTAGATCAAAGTTGAGCGGCATCTGGAAGTCGAGCTGGACGGTACCGCACTGCCAGGTGCGGCCGAGCGAGTCCTCCAGGTGGAAGTCGATCTTGGGGCCGTAGAAGGCGCCGTCGCCCTCGTTGACCTCATAGTCCATGTGCAGCTGCTCCAGAGCAGTGCGCAGGCCCTCCTCGGCGCGCGCCCAATCCTCGTCCGAACCCATGGAGTCCTCGGGGCGGGTGGAAAGCTCAACGTGATACTTAAAGCCAAACTTCTGGTACACGGAGTCGATGAGGTTGACCACGCCCACGATCTCGTCGGTCAGCTGGTCGGGGCGCACAAACAGGTGGGCGTCGTCCTGGTTAAAGCAGCGCACGCGGAACAGGCCGTGCAGTGCGCCGCGCAGCTCGTGGCGGTGCACCAGGCCAATCTCGCCGGCGCGGATGGGCAGCTCGCGATAAGAGTGCGGCTTAGAGGCGTACACCAGCACGCCACCCGGGCAGTTCATGGGCTTAATGCAGTACTCTTCGTCGTCGATGACGGTGGAGTACATGTTGTCCTTGTAGTGGTCCCAGTGGCCCGAGGTCTTCCACAGCTGCTTGTTCATGATGAGCGGCGTGGAGATCTCGACGTATCCGGCCTTGTGGTGGATCTCGCGCCAGTAGTCCAGCAGCGTGTTCTTAAGAATCATGCCGTTGGGCAGGAAGAACGGAAAGCCGGGGGCCTCGTCGCGCATCATAAAGAGGTCCATCTCGCGGCCGATCTTGCGGTGGTCGCGCTTCTTGGCCTCCTCTAGCATGTGCATGTGCTCGTCGAGCTCCTCCTTGGTGGCAAAGGCGACGCCGTTGATGCGGGTGAGCATCTTGTTGTCCTTATCGCCCTTCCAGTAGGCGCCCGAGACGCCGGTGAGCTTAAAGGCCTTGAGAGCCTTGGTGTAGCAGATGTGGGGGCCGACGCACATGTCGATGTAGTCGCCCTGCTGGTAGAAGGTGATGCGGGCGTCGTCGTCCAGGTCGCCGATGTGCTCGACCTTGTACTTCTCGCCACGCTCCTCCATAAGGGCGATGGCCTCGGCACGGGGCTTCTCAAAGACGGTGAACTTGAGGTTCTCCTTGACGATCTTCTTCATCTCGGCCTCAATCGCGGGGAAGTCGTCCTCGCTGATCTTGACGCCCTCGGGCAGGTCGACGTCGTAGTAAAAGCCGTTGTCGGTCGCGGGGCCGTAGGCAAAGTCGGCCTCAGGGTACAGGCGCTTGATGGCCTGTGCCATGATGTGGGCTGCGGTATGGCGGATGACGTGCAGTTCCTGGTCCTGCGGGCACTCGTCCACATGGCCGTCCTTATAGATGATCTTCATGGTTGCATTCTCCTTTGACAGATAAAACAGATAACAAAAAAGCGCTTCATCCCGCATTTACCAACGGGATGAAGC